>CAZDDA010000001.1:0-28624 GCA_964504085.1 uncultured Thermotogae bacterium
CCGAGGAAGTTGAGGGAGAAGAAATGAACGAAGGAGAACTGGGGATCTTCGTCAGAACGAGGCCCATCAGCCTGCATGACGCGCGAAAACTGCGCGACATGCTTCGGGATGGCGGGATGGCTGAGCCAAGCATAGGGCCTGCGATGGACAACATTGCCGATCTTGCGTCTGCCCAAAACATCTCGCTGTGGGACGCTTTCGATAGGTACGGCCAGAATCTTCTCAAGCACGCCGACGTTGACGATAACGATGCTAAGGCGGAGAATTGAGACCCGAAACCGTAGCAAAACCGTAGCAAAATCATCTGCTACGGTTTGGGAGTGAAATGCAAGTGGTTGCACTTCAACGGCTTAGACAATCGGGACGGTGGGATTTGAACCCACGACCCCCTGAACCCCATTCTCGTGCGCAACTTCCCGAAAACGGCCTAATCCGCCACCTCACAACGACTTACGGCTGCCGGCGTCGGTCGCCGATATTGGCCGAAACGCCCCAAAATACACCCGAAACCGTAGCAATAACCGTAGCAAAATTTCGGGGTGCTTTATGACTTCCGATTGCCTCTCCTGCAGGCACTTTCAGGTCGACGGATCGCCTCGAGTGATCTCTGATGATCATACGTTCGGCCGCTGTTGTCATCCCGACGGCCCCAAGCATCCACGGACGACAACCTTGCGCATTCCGGTGAGCACCAACTTGTGGATCGTATCTGACGGCATGTCATGTGAGCGCCTCGAGGCTCGGGAGAACGCGGCGTGAATAGGCCCGTGCTGTTTTGCAGGGCTCGGATGCCGATGTGTCCGAAATGCTGGCAGCCGCTCTCGCGTATCCAGCTCAACACGGGATCGATGTTCGCGATCTGCGGGTACCGAAAAGGTGGCAGGCGCTGCGGGCAACGTTTGCACGTCATGGGCACGGGCTCCAGCGGCGTGTGTGTCGTCGTTGCACTCACTGAGGAAGAATACGAGTACTACACCAAACATCAGTTCTTGATTTCAGAGTTGTACGAGGATCTCGGCATCCTCACAACTTTGGAAACACGCGGGAACGTGCCGGCGGCTTGAGCAAATCGCCAGGATTCCCCATTTTGTAGTCTGAGAGGCCACCGGGCCCCTTCCCCGCTGTGATGCGGGGAGGGGGCCTTTTTGTTTACCGCCACATATGGAGAAGAAAATGATTTCATTCGCACTCGGGCGGATTCCGAAGATCGGGGATCCGGTAATCAGAAACGGCGACGAGCTCGCGATCGTTGGCTTCGGCGGTCAGGATCCGCGCAATCCAAGCGCGCGCGGGATCGTGACTGTAGAGGCGTTCGAGGATGCTCTGATCGTCGTGATTGAAAACAAGCAGTTTCGGTACAAGCTCCGCGCGGATGATCTCCGCTGGAACGACGAGCTCGGCGCCTTCTACAGCTGGGGCACGCTTCTGTCTGACGAGCAGAAGCGACGCGTCACGGTTATGCGCGATGCCGGCGAGCTCCCGGCTCGAGAGACTCGCCAACGAGGACACGGGCCGGCGGGCGGCGAACATCTAAATCTCTACCTCGCGCTGTTCAAGGACCGCAGATCAATAACCAAAGAGCGGATCGCAGACTATCGCGAGAGATTCGCTCAAAAGCTCGTCGAGGGATACGCCGATCCCGATGCCGACGACTCAACGGAGGGCTGATCGATGGCTGACCTGTTATACAACACCGGGAGCTCCGAGCTCTGGGACGGTACGATCGATCTCCTCACAGACACGATCAAAGGATTGCTGCGAGACAACACCTATACGGCAGACCGAGACAATGATGTCGTCGACGCAGGGGGTGCGAATGATGTCGTCGACGCCGAGCTCTCCGGTACTGGCTACACTGGGGGTTGGGGTGGATCTGGCCGGAAAACTCTCGCGTCGAAAGCGATTGCGGTCGACAAGACCAATGATCGGTCGACGTTCGATTGCGCCGACCTCGTCTGGACCGCAATCGACGCAGGGACTGCGGCCGCGCTCGAGATCGTCAAGGAGGGTGTTTCGGACGATACGACTTCGAGGCTGATCTCGTCACACGACTCCGGTTTTCCGGCGGCGACGAACGGTGGAGACCTCACGGTTACAATCCCAACGCCGGCGAATGGCGCTCTGATCAACCTGGCGACGGCGTAAGCGTGGCTTTCCGACTGCCAGCACATACATCGATGACTGAGCAAGGGAGGAGGCGCGGCATGCCTTGGTATGAGATTTTGGCCGTGTGCGCCATCGTGTGCATATCGGCCATCCCGATTATCTGCCGTCAAAAGCGGCGTCGCTCCGACACGATCAGTGTGCCCAAGCGGTCCGCCGGTAGTGTCGGGCGCAGTAAGGAATGATGGTATGCAGCTTCTGATCATGAAAGCCGATCACCCGCCGCACTACAAGGGCGACTTCGTCGAGGTCCGGGCGTCCGGCTCGCCGTTCGGGGGGAAAGAGCCGGAGGCGTTCGTCCTGGTTGAGGTGCCGGGCGTGCCCATGACCGACTACGAACAATACCGGCGGTCATGGTACTGCGAGGTCGATTTCGAGGTCGTCAACCAGGACTTAGCGCAGGACGGATTTAGACTGCGGATGTACGCCACCAACAACAACGGCAGTCTCGGGGCCGTGACGAGGGCCGACGTCGAGGCGTTCATCAACTCGTGGGGTGGGACGGTCCACAGCTTTGGGGCAAACGAAGTGGTGTTTGACATCTGTATTTTTGATGCGCTCACGTCAGCGGCTTTTTGGGAAATCAATGTGTCGGGCGTGCAGTTCATCGAGACGGCCTATGACCAGGATACTGGTATACACCGCATCGAAGCCGATTATTCCGCGATAGGTAACAATCCGACGTATGTCGAGCGGAGGGTCGCAGAGATGGGGCTCACGGTCATCTCGCATGACAATCGAGTGCTCACCTACGATGCCGACCGCGCAGTCGTACGGCAGAACTTTGAGCGAGACCTCGCAGAGAAATCGAGACGCCTTATTGCCCGCAGACGGTATCACGTCTCCGAGACTATAGTCGATTACATCATCGGTCAGGGTGGTATGGTATCAACCGATCTTCCGACTCTTGCCGGATACATCCAGGACAAGACGACGGCGTAAATGGCTGACCTGGTTAGCTGTCTCGTCGACACCGACTCGGGCCCTGGATACGACTATTCGTCACTCAACGCCGCAGATGCGGCGAACTTTGGAGCCACGAGCGCCGATTTGGTAAGCGAGGACGAATACGTCGAGTGTGAGTGTGCGTGTTCGAGCGGGAGCGCAGACACTGCTGCCGTGCATGTGACTGGGTTTACGGTGGACTCAACTCGATATGTCCACATCTTCACTGATACGAACCGGCATAATGGGGCGTGGGACACCTCAGGGTATCGCTTGGTCGTCAACAACAATACTGCATGTTTGCGTATCTCAAATTCGTACGTTCGAGCCGTAGGGTTGCAGCTACAGAACACATATCCTACATCAGATAGCTGGCCTCATCGTGAGATTTCTGCTACTACTGCTGGCACAACGCATGTTCGAATCGACTCCTGTGTCTGTCGTTGTACACGGACGCCGAACACCGCAAATGCCCAGATACTTATGATGAGCCAAGTCGTCTCGATTGTCGTCAATACGGTCGTCTATGGTGGATACAAGGGCATTCACATCTATTCAGACCAAACAGGACATGAAGTCGTTTGTTACAACAACACGGTGGCGGACTGCTCGTATCGCGGCTACGAGTTGGCACCAAAGAGCCCATGGCCAGCATGGACGCTCCATCTAAAGAACTGTCTCGCCGACAACAATAATCCCGATTTTTACATCAACACGTTCAATCTCACGACCGATTATGCCGACAACATGTCAAGCGACACGTCGGCACCTGGAGGGGATGCACACCACAGCGCAAGCAACAGTTTCGCTGGAACCGGTGATTACCACCTAGACAGCGCTGATGATGCTGTCGGTGAGGGAACAGATCTTTCATCTGATTCAACATATCCAATCACCACCGACATCGACGGCGACACGCGCAGTGATTGGGACATCGGAGCGGATGAGATCGCGAGTAGTGGCGTTCAAGCAAATGTTTCTCCGGCATCAGCTACCTGGAACGCGGGTGCAAATGGTGTCCAACTCGGCGGAATTTCCGTCGACGCATCGCCAGTATCGGGGACATGGGCAGCTGGTGCGACTGGGATTTCGCTCAGCCTCCAGATCACCACGGCCTCAGCCAGCGGTACATGGAATGCCGGGGCGACGGGAATCACCCTCGGCGGGATCGGAGTCTCGGCAGCAAGTGCAGTCGCAACCTGGAACGCTGGCGCGACTGGCGTTGGGCTTGGCGGAGTGTCCGTCAACGCAGCTCCGGCATCGGGGACATGGGCGGCCGGCACTACCGGAATCACGCTTGGCGGTATTGCGGTCTCCGCTGTGAGTGCGGCAGCCACATGGAACGCTGGCGCTTGCAATGTCTCCCTTGGATTGGTCGTCACGCTCTCGAGTGCGTCCGCCTCATGGCACGCTGGATCGACAGGAATCACGCTTGGCGGAATCTCCGTATCCGCCTCGAGTGCGGGCGGGACTTGGAACGCTCAAGCTCTCGACATTTCCCTCGGCCTCGAGGTCTCGATCACGCCAGCATCCGGCACTTGGGGAGCCGGAGCGACAGGCGTCTCACTTGGCCTGGTCGTCACAACCGGGTCGGCTGCCGCAACCTGGAACGCCGGCGCGACTGACGTCTCTCTCGGAAATCTGGCGATCACGATCTTGAGCGCGGCCGGTATCTGGACGGCAAGTGAAGTAACCGTGTCCAGCGCAAATCTGTTCGAACGAGTCTACGGGGGTGTGGCAAGTGCTGAGGCGGTCTACGGGGGCGGTGTCGACGAGAGCGTGGCGATCGATGGCGGAGGAGTTGCACTGGCAGAAGGCACGTACGGAGGCGCTATCGACGAAGCCGAGCCGTGAATGGAGGATTGAATGCCGATATACAGGAACAACAACACGCGTCTTCCATCCCTCGCCTTTACCGACGAGGACGGGAACCCGATCACGACCGGAACGGTGAATGTGGCCGTCCTGAGCCGGGATCGCGGGACTGAGTACTTCTCTAATGCCGCAGCCACCCACGATGCAGGTGGTGTGTGGTATCGCGACATTAGTGGCGTTGATGTCCAGGCCAACATCCCGGCTGCCGTCGCACGTGCATGGGTGCGCTTTCAGATAGGAGATCCGGTCGTCGCGGAGTTTTGGCGGCTTGAGGCTGTGAAGTTCAGAGAATCTACTACCTAATGGCAGTGATCCGCGCGTGAGACCCCGAAATGCCACAGGTTACCGTCCAACATGACCTAAGCCGCGCTGATCGGTTCATTAAAGGGTACGAGCGCCAGCTGCCGTTCGCCACGTCTCTCGCAATCAACAACACGGCCAAGGACTTCCAGACTACTGAGCGGGCGCATTTGCTGAGTGAGTTCGAAGTGCGCCGAAGACAATGGGTCGAGCGAAACGTCAAGATCAAACCGTTTTCGACAAAGAGAAAACTCGAAGCGAAGGTGGCCGTTCAATCACCCGGGTCCGGTGATCGCTCTGACATCCTAGCCAAGTTCGAAAAGGGTGGGCTCAAACGACCCACAAAGCGCCAGGCTCTCGCGATACCGGATGAAGCGCGGCGCACAAAAGCTGGCGTGCTCGCCAAGGCCGGGCGCCCGCGAGCGTTTAGACTCAGGCTTTGGGGAGTGGGCAAAGGAGGGGTGCGCATCTATCGAGGCCGCAAACGCACCTTCATGATCCAATACCCGGACGGCACCGGAGGAATCTACCAGCGCGTAGGCAGGCGGTCGAAGCGTAAGTACCGGCGTGTCAGCGGTAGCAGTGGCACACGTGACACCGCCATCCGCACGTTGTTCCGATTCACAAGCCAGGCGCGCATCGATGATCGGCTGGACTTCGTGAGCACAGCTCAGCGAGTAATACATGTCCGTTTTGGGCCGAACTTCCACGAAGCCCTTGAGCGGGCAGTGCAGGCGCGTGGCGGTTCAACGCCCAGTCGCCAGCAAGTGCGAATCGCGAAGGCTGACATCTTCGGCAGAGATCGGGAATCGTGAGACGCTGCAGCCGCTGTCTCGAACTGCTTCCACTCAAGTCGTTCTACCGACGGAACGATAGCAGACGCGGGCCGCAAGGCATGGGCTTGTTCGCCGGATCGTTCCAGTCGGCTCAGTACAGTGGAGTGTGCAAGCAGTGTCATGAAGCAGTACCTAGTCGCAATACTGAGCGGAGACAGGAGGAACGACGTCGATACGCAGTGACAAGGGGCAAGGAGTACCTCACAGCTGAGCAATTCGCGGAACGTAATGCTGCCCGACGAGTGCCGGAGAACGTCCGGAGAATAAGCCAGCCGGCTGAGGTTCAATTCGAGCGCGCATTCAGGCGGGCTGTGTTAGAAATCCGGAGGACTCACGTTCCGGCAATCCTGTGGTCCATCGTTCAGCAAAGAGTCAGCAGGCGGCGTTATGATCGCACCGCATACCGAGAATGGTACAAGAAGAAAGGCGATGCGATACGTGCCGCATATAGGCGCAAGTATCGGAGTAATCCCACTGCCGAGCGAGCGCGAGTACGAAACTACAAGCACGCCAACCCACATGCCGTCGCGAAGTGGGGTGACAGAAGACGCCGGCGCGCAGCAGCAGCGGATGACGGTACGCTAGCCAAAGATCGCGTGAAACGTCTGTTCGCTACGACAAAGCGTTGCCACTACTGCGGCGAGCGTTTTACGCACGCAAACCCAGCGACCTTAGATCATGCGACACCACTGAGTCGTGGAGGTAGGCACTCTATCTTCAATGCCGTCATTTGTTGTCGTAAATGCAATAGCTCCAAAAGGGACAGAACCTACAACGAGTTCGTTGCCGGTCAACTGGCGCTCATCGGTCATCTCGGGTCCTGTGAGCGCCCTCACACTACGGGTAACGCGCCAGGTCGATGCTCATCTATACACCAACAACTGAGGTACCCATGTCGGGTCTTTTAGCATGACTCCCCAGAGGAAGAAGAGCAAGAAGAAGGCGACATCGCCCTCCCGGAAATCCACGAAGAGAACCAAGAAAGCGACATCAGGTAAGAAGAAGACCGCAAAGGCGAAAAAGCCCGTTTCCAAATCCAGATCTCCGGTAGAAAAACGCACCCTTCTTACCCAGACCGAACTCGCCCGAGTCTTCGGGGTCACGACCAAAACCGTGCAGCGGTGGGTGGAGCGCGGTCTCCCGCGCGAGGGCGAGGGTCGCAAAGCCACCTACCCTCTTGAACCCTGTATCGCGTGGGTGCGGGAGAAGGATCGGGAGGAAGCGATCGATGCCGCGAGGCCGCGGACTCTGGAGGAGGCACGGATCCGGAAAGCGACCGCGGATGCGGAGCTCGCGGAATATGAGCTGGGCTTGAGGCGGAAGGAGCTCATGACCGTTGCCCAGTACAACGCTGCCGTGTCGGGCGCGTTCTCGAGGGTGAAAGCTCAATTAGTCACCCTTGAGAACAGACTCGCACCTGACGTGATTGGGATTCAGAAGCTCCTGGACGCACGATCGATCGTCCGCGAACACGTGCAACGAATCATGCAGGTTCTGTACGACGCCAAAGACGTGCCGGAATATGACGAGAAGGTATGAGTCTCGGAGACCGCCTGCACGGAGCCAAAGCCGCACGTCTGAATGAGACGCAGTTTCGGCAATCGGTCTTCGCCCCTCCATCCGACCTCACGGTAAGTGAATGGGCGGATAAGCACCGGATTCTGAGCGAGGGTACTTCTCCAGAACCAGGTCCTTGGCGCACATCCCGCGTGCCCCACCTGCAAGAGATCATGGACGCTCTGGGTAATCCGGCAGTCGAACACATCGTGTTCGTGAAGTCCTCTCGCGTCGGTGCCACGGAAGCCATCAACAACTTCCTCGGCTACACGATCGACCAGGCGGCGGCCAACACGATGGTCATTCACCCCACCGTCGAGGAGGCGAAAGGTTGGTCGAAAGAACAGGTCGCACCGATGCTCCGCGACACTCCGCGGCTCAGAAACCGTGTCACTGATCATGAGTCCGGCCGGCGAGAAAGTGGCGACACGATTCAGTACAAGGAGTTCACGGGCGGGAATCTGGTCATCATGGGAAGCAACAGTGCATCAGGTCTGCGCCGGCGAAACATCCAGAACGTACTGGGTGACGAGCGTGACGCGCACGCCGCATCGGCGAAGGGTGGTATCAGCAAAGAAGGCGATCCATTCGAGCTCGCGATCAAGCGCACTGAGAACTTCCCGATCAGAACCATCTTCGAGGCGTCATCACCTACGATCAGGGGGCTGTCTCGTATCGAGCGAGCATATGCGTTCTCCGATCAGCGACACTACTACGTGCCCTGCCCCCACTGCGGACACATGCAGGTCCTCAAGTGGCGGAATCTCAAATACACGGTCAAGTCGGACTCCAACCCCGAGACCGAAGAAGAGACCGACGATATAGACGTCGTATACATCTGTGGTGAGATCTCCAAAGACGGCGAACTCGAGGCGGGTTGTGGAGCAGAGATCACGGAAGAGCACAAGGCGTGGATGGTCCGGAACGGCAAGTGGGTGGCGGCAAGACCTGGTCGGAAGGTCCGCGGCTATCACATTTGGGCGGCTTACTCGCTTCTCACGACGTGGTCGAGACTCGTCTCGCAGTGGCTTCGGGCACAGGGCGATGACGAGCTGCTGCAGGTATTCGTCAACACCGTGTTGGGCGAGAGCTGGAGTGAGACGGGTGAACACGTCCAACACGATTCGCTCATGGCACGGAGGGAGCGATACGAAGCAGAGATTCCGAAACGCGCCGGCGTGCTCACTATGGGTGTTGATGTTCAGGGCGATCGTCTCGAGTACAGCACTTGGGCTTGGGGTGCAGGTGAAGAGTCGTGGCTCATCAAACACGAGGTCCTCTGGGGCGATCCCGCGAAGACAGAAGTGTGGGAGCAGCTGGACCTGGTGATTGGACGCGCCTGGAGGCATGAGTGCGGCGCCGAACTCAAGGTGAGATCAGTTTGCGTTGACACTGGAGGTCATTACACCGACGAGGTTTACCGCTATTGCAAGTCCCGAGAGAAATACGGAGTGCACGCAGTGAAGGGGGTGTCTGAACCGGGGCGCGCCGCCGTCGGGAATCCATCCAAGAAGAACCGGGGTAAGGTGAACCTCTTTCCGCTCGGCACGGAGGCCCTCAAAGACACCATCTTTGCGCGGCTCAAGGACGCCGCAGCCGGTCCGCGTTGCATGCACTTTCCATGGGTGGACGCCGAATATTTCAAGCAACTCACGTCCGAGGTGGCCTATACGCGGTATGTTAATGGCAGGCCTGTCCGCAGATACGTATTGAAGGAGCATGAACGGAACGAGGCTTTGGACTGTGCGGTCTATGCCCTTGCGGCCCTCATCATCCTTGGTCCCGTCCGCGATCAACTGGGTGTGATCGTCGAAGCCGTGCAGCAGGGCAAGCAACTGACGCAGGCGAAACGTGGCCGGCGCGTCAGGTCACGCGGCATCACCAGGTAATTCCTACCGAGGAACTTGCGCCATTTCCGGGGTGTTCACATATTCGGGTAAGACAATCTGAGCAGTAATCTGTACTCGAGAGGCCACTGGGCCCTTTCCCCGTTGGGATGCGGGGAGGGGGCCTTTTTCTTTTGGGGGACAGTTGGCAACCAGCAGCGAACTCTGGCAACGAAGACATACCGAAGTCGTCGAAGCGATCGAAGCGATCGATAACGGCGGCTCATACGTGATCCAGACTCGCACCTTCACCTCCGCCGACATGGTAGAACTCGAGGCGATGGAACGCCTGTATGCGATCTATCTAGCAATCAGCCGGATTGAAGGGGGCGCTCAGCAGTATACGATCGGTCAACGTCGCTTCGGCCGTGGCGATCTTGCCCAGCTTTATTCAGAGCGGCGTGTTGCCAGGATAGCTCTCGCTCGGATCCGACAGGGCGGCATCCGTGTGAGGCAGGTGATTCCTACATGAGCACCGCCGTCGTTCCCCGGGTCGAAGTGCCCAAGCCCACAATGATCGACAGGGCGATCGAGTATTTCGCCCCTCAACGCGCCGTCAGGCGACTCCACGCGCGGGCGGTCTTGAGCTTCGCAAGCGGAGGCTATGACGGCGCTCGCACCGACCGTCCTGCGACAAGGGAATGGCAGCCTCGAGGCGGAGACGCAGACGAGAACCAGCTGCCCGATCTTCCGATGCTCCGGAGGCGAAGCAGTGACCTCGTGCGCAACGCCCCTGTCGCCGCCGGTGCTCTTGAGACAACCGCGACTAGCACTGTCGGCGCCGGACTCGTCCTTCATGCCCGCATCGACCGAGATCTCCTCGGACTCTCAGAGAAAGAAGCAGACGCGTGGGAGCGCGATGCCGAACGTTTCTTCGCTGCCTGGGCCGGGAGTCACGCCTGCGACATCACGAGGCGCCACGATTTCTATACGCTCCAGGATGTTGTGTTCCGTTCGCAGCTGGAGCGTGGCGACGTCTTGGTGATCCGGCGGTACCGTGAGCGCCCTGGCGAGCTCCTCGGATTGAAGCTTCAGCTGATTGAGGCGGACAGAATCTCGAATCCCGAAGACCGCGCTGACAGCGATCGACTGAAGGGTGGAGTTGAGATAGACAGTTTCGGGGCCCCAATCAGGTACCATGTCGCAGACAAGCATCCGGATTCCGGTTTGTACCGCGGCCAGAGGCAATGGAAGCCGGTGCCGGCATTTGGTCAGTCGGGAGAGAAGCTCGCTCTACACGTCTTCAAGCCGGACCGTGTCGGCCAGACCCGAGGCACACCCATTTTCGCACCAGTGATCGAGACGCTGAAACAGCTCGAGCGCTACACCGGTGCGGAACTATCGGCGGCCGAGATCTCCTCGTTCTTCACAGCTTTTATCAAGTCGGCCGTCGAAGCAGAAGCCGGATCCGGTCTCGCGCCTGTCGATGCGGACGATCCAGATCCACCTGCCGCATCGAACTACAAAATGGGGCCGGCAGCCGTACTCGACTTGGCTCCAGGTGAGGACGTCGAGTTCGCCAATCCGACGCGGCCCAACGCGCAGTTCGATCCATTCTTCCAGGCTGTGCTTCGTCAGGTGGGTCCAGCAATCGGTCTGCCTTTCGAGCTGCTCGTCCTGCACTTCACATCGAGCTACAGTGCGTCGCGGGCGGCAATGCTCGAGGCATGGCGCAGGTTCATGACCCGCCGCTGCTGGCTAGCCCGTCTCTTCTGCCAACCCTCTTACGAGTGGGCGATTACCGAAGGGGTGTTGCGTGGCATCATCTCGGCGCCGGGTTACCTGCAGGACCCGATCATCCGGCGAGCCTGGCTCGGTTCGGAATGGATCGGTGGAGCTCAGGGTCAAATCGATCCGCTCAAGGAAATCAAGGCCGCCGAAGGCCGTACGACGCTCGGAGTCACGACGCTCGCCGAAGAGACTGCTCAGATGACCGGTGGCGATTGGGAGCGGAAGCATCGCCAGCGTGTGAAGGAAGAGCGTATGCGACGGCGCGACGGACTGGTCAGCGCGACCGCCTCACTCCCCGACGAGGAAGAGGCGGACTCCGGCAAGCAGGAAGAGGAGGAAGACCGTGAAGACTAGCGTCCCTGGTCAGATGACGTTCGAGACGATGTCTCCCAAGGAGATGGCGGACGTGTTCACCGAGAGGCATGCCGGCGAACGCGATCGGCCGCGGCGCGCGTACCTCGCGGCACTCGGCACAGTGTGGGCGATGACGGAGGAGTGGGTGGAGACCGTCCTCCAGATCGCAAACCGTGAGAACGATTCGATCGAGGCAGTGGAAGCGAGGCTCGGCCGGGAGCTCGACAACACGCAGAGTGTCACTATGCGAGACGGTGTGGCGACGATACCGATCCGCGGCCCGCTCATGAGGTACGGTAACCTCCTGTCACGCGTCAGTGGTGCGAGCTCGTACCAGGTGCTCGCAACCGACTTCACTACTGCGATCGAAGACTCAGCTGTGAAGGCCGTTCTGCTGGCCGTCGACAGTCCCGGTGGGACTGTGAACGGAGTCGAGGAACTCGGAGAATTGATCTATAAGGCGCGCGGTATAAAACCGATCGTCGCGCACGTTTCAAACGATGGTGCGTCGGCTGCTTACTGGATAGCGAGTGCTGCCGACGAGATCCTGGCCGGCAAAACAGCGGTACTCGGTTCGATCGGCGTGCGCTCCACGTATGTCGACTACCGCGGATGGGAAGAGAAACAGGGTATCCACACCTACGAGTTCCTCTCGAGCCAATCCCCGAAGAAAAAATTCGATCCTGAGGTGAAGGACGATCGCGCGCGCCTGCAGGTGCTGCTCGACGACCTCGCTGAAGTCATGGGCAATGCCATCGGGCGAAATCGCGGGATTACTGCTCAAGAGGTCTTTGAGACCTATGGCGCCGGCGACGTGATGGTGGGAGAGCGGGCTGTTGACGCAGGTCTCGCCGATCGGATCGGCACGTATGAGGAGATTCACGCCGAGCTCGCAGCTCGGGTATCGGATTCGAAATCACTTCTGTTCACGGGCGGCGCGGCCGCCAACGACAAGGAGCCAGAAATGTCGGATGAGAAAAAGACACCTGACACGCCCGACACCGAGGCCAAAAAGCTGACGGCCGAGCAGATCGCGGAGCAGTACCCGGATTTCGTGAAAGCGTGGCGGAAGGAAGGCGCTGATGCCGAGCGCGCACGCCTGAAGGGTATCGACGCACTCGCTGAAGCCGGACATGAGGACCTCATCCAGGAGTGCAAGGACAATCCCGACTGCACGCCTGAGACCGCGGCGTTTCGCATGAAATTGGCCGAGAAGAAAGCGAAAAAGGACGGGCTCGACGCCCTCGAGAAAGACGAGGAAGAACTCGATCCTCCAGATCCGCACGGCTCGGAAGAGTCGGATCCGGGATCCGAGGCTGCGATCGCGCGGAGAATTCTATCCGCCGGCAGGGTCGAGGTTCACAAGAAGACGGCGTCCTGATGGCGCCGGCAGGACAGTCGTTCACACTCACGGAGGATAGTACATCATGACCTCTCCAAGCTTCAGCACTGAGACCAAGTCTCTGCTCAACCTGTTCGCGGGAGAGTTCCCGCGGTCAATGCTGACCGTGACCATCGAGTCCGGTCAGAATCTCACGGCCGGCGCAGTTCTCGGAAAGATCGACTCGAGCGGCAAGTTCGTGCTCTCGCTGGCCGCCGCCGGCGACGGGTCCGAGACTCCGATCGCGATCCTCGCGGAAGACTGCGACGCAAGCTCTGCGGACGTGGAAGCCACGGCGTACTTCAGTGGCGATTTCGCCCAGGCCGCCCTCACGCTAGGGACCGGTCACACGGTCGCGTCGATCCTTTGGGGGTTGGTGGCACGACAGATCTACCTCCGGGAGACCACGGAAGCGTAAACAGCGGCTCGAAGGAAACCAGAGCGGCAACTACTCACACGTTGGTAAGGAGCACGAATCATGGATGAGTACTCAACTGGTGTTCTGAATCGGGTCGTCCAGGATCTCGAACAGCCATCGAGCTTCCTGCTGGACCTGTTTTTCCCCGGAACGCAGACCGAGGAATCGGAGGAGATTCACTTCGACGTCGAAAGCTCGAAGAGGCGAATCACACCATTTGTATCCCCACTTCGCGCAGGCCGAGTGGTAGACAACGAAGGGTTTACCACGGGCATCTTCAAGCCTGCGTACGCCAAGGACAAGCGGAAGTTCAATCCGTCGGACCCCTTGAAGCGGGCGATCGGCGAACAGATCGGCGGCAACATGAGTCCGCAGGAGCGGAGAGACGCCGCTCTTCGTGCCGCGATCGAGGACCAGCTCAAGATGCTGACCCGCCGCGAAGAGGTAATGGCGAGCGAGGCCCTTCGCACCGGTAAGGTGACCGTTTCAGGTGATGGGTACCCGACCACGGTCGTCGACTATCTCCGTGAAGCGGGCCTCACGGTGACGCTCACGTCCACCGCTCGGTGGAACGACTCGGCGCCGGTACCTCTCGACAACCTCGAAACCTGGGCGGGCCTGATCCAGACACATAGCGGTGCGGTCGCGATCGACGTCGTCATGGATCCGGATGCGTGGACGAACTTCCGCGACAAGACCGAGGTGAAGGACCTCCTCGATACCAGGCGCGGATCCGCTTCCACTGCCGAGATCGGTCCTCGTGCCGCGAGGAAGGCTCGATTCGGCGGAACGATCGGCGACTTCAACTTCTGGATCTACAGCGACAGCTACGTCGACGACGCAGGCAGCACGCAGCTCATGCTGCCGTCGGGCACGGTGATCCTCTCCGGTCCGGATCTCGAGGGCGTCCGCGCGTATGGAGCCATCCAGGATGAGAAGGCCCAATACAACGCACAGCGCTACTTCATCAAGAGCTGGCTCGAGGAAGATCCGGCGGTCAGGTGGTTGCTGCTGCAGTCCGCCCCGTTGGTGGTGCCGTATCGCGTAAACGCGAGCCTCTGCGCCACCGTCCTGTAACGGTCGGCAACTGAGCTCGAGTTGAAACCGGAGAGCCGGCGTTTCGCAATGAGCGCGCCGGCTTCCCAACAACCATGAGGTGTCCAATGGATTACGTAGCGACCTGCACAATCCACCACAACACGCGGGCCAACGAAAAGAGCCCGGTCGTGCAGAAGATCTTCGCACCTGACGATGTCGTCGACATTGCTGACAAAGCCGAGATGAAGCGGCTGTTGGACCTCGGGGCAATCAAGCCCAAGGAGGCGCCTGAGGAAGTCGAGGACGAAACGGCTCCGGAACAGAAGCCTGGCAAGAAGGGCAAATAGCACGTGGTCTACGAGCCCGACGACCTCGAGGTGTTCCTCGGAGATAACCCGTGCAACGTGGTCTTGGGTAGCGATGAGACTAAGGCGGAAGTGAACATCGGCCCCACTGAAGAGACCGACGATCTCCAGCTCGAGGTCGAGTTCACACAAACCTGGATCCGGATCGTGGCCGGTGCGCTGCCCGACCTCACCGTCGGCTCCGTTCCCACGGTTGACGGTTCCGAATTCCGCGTCCGTTCGATCCGGAAAAGCGAACCCGACGGCGCCTTCGAGCTCGTGACACTGGTCGAGGAAACATGAACGTCGAGGGCGTGAAACTGATCGCCGACTGGTTGGGTGACGCGACATGGGGGGTGAATACGCTCCTGCCCACGGTGCCGCGCTATACCGGCCACGACCAACCGCCAGACGTCGCAGCGATTGAAAACGAATTCGACCACGATTCGGTTGCGCTACGCTCAGTTCCCGAATCGCTCACTGGGCCCAGGATTTGGGTGTTTCAGTTCGACCAGATCTTGCTCGAGGCCGGAGTCACAACGGAGTTCCGAGCTGGAGAGATGCCGACTGTCATCGGATACATCCACCAGAAAAGCGAGACTGCGAAAGGTCTGCGTGACGCGTCGTACACGCTTCGGGCGATCGAGTGGTCCCTTGCTGCACTTCAGCGCCAGGGCAGTGCCACGAGAACCGCTAACAACATCGGCCTCAACAACTTCCGGCAGCCGTTCGATCGCGTGCCGCCATTTGTGCCACTTGAATCCGGACGTCTGACGTCTGGCCTTGTCGTGCGGGTCGTCCTACGCGACCTCCAGGCGCAGCCGTAGCAGGGAGACTGAACGATGCTGTATCCAATTGATAGCGACGGCGTACTTGTGAAGCTCGAGACGGTCTACGGAACCGATCCGACTCCCAGTCCGTCCTCCGATTTCGTACGAGTCGCGCAGCGGATGTGGAGCAACATCGAGGTTGCCCATGAATGGGAGAACCTGCGCGAGGAGACCGCCACGGGCTCGAACCAGCCGGCTCCGCCCGCACTACCGAAGGGCCGTGTCATCACGTTCAACCTGTACGTCGAAATGCGTGGCAGCGGCACTGAGGATACGCCTCCGGAGTGGGATGCGCTGCACCAGGCCTGCGGGAACGATCAGGTCGTCAACACCGGTGTCGACGTGCAGTATCCGTGGATCAGTGACGTGAACAGCCACGAGAGCGTGACCATTTACGCCTACAGCGGCAACAAGCTGTTCAAAGGTCACGGATGCGTAGGTGACGTCGAGTGGATCGTCACAGGCGGCGAAGTCACGATCCTCCACTACACGATACAGGGGATCATGGTCGACAACCCGACTGAAGTAAGCGTCCCAACCATCGATTATGGCGCTATACTGCCGCCCCCCGCCGTCGACGTAACGGCGCTGATCGGTGGCACGATCGCGACCGATTTCACTCAAATCACCATCGCACAAGGCAATGAAGTAGTGCGTGTCACATCGCCAAACGTCTCCGTCGGAATCGACGGCCTCAGGATCGCCGTCCCGAGATGCAGACCCGTGGTCACGATCAACGCAAAAGCGGAGGCGATCAGTACTTACAGCCCCTGGGCAGATGAGCGCGCCCGCACGGAACGAGCTCTTCAAGTGAGGGTCGGAACCGCCGGCGGCGAGCGGCTGACGTTCGACGTCGACGTCGCGCACGTACAGGCACCAGGCAATGAAGACCAGGATGGATTCACAGGGAACGTGCTCACATTCCGCTGTATGGATCATCTCTGGACCCACGATTAACGAGGTGTGCGGGATAGGCCATCTTCTCTCCCGGCCTGTCCCGCACCTCGCCAGACGCAGTACCTGCCAGCTCACCCCGACCAGGGTGGGTCGACCGACAGGCAACGATCAGATGCGATCAGATGCGATCGATTCTGGAGGATTGATGTTTGCACTCCGACGCCTGAGGAACGAGCAAACTGATGGTTGAAATGGACGTGCGCGGGGACTTCACGCCGGCGTTGAGGTTGTTTAGCGCGGTTGAGAGGCAGATACCATATGCCACAGCGGGCGCGATCAACACCACGCTCACAACTGCGCAGCGGGAGATCCGTGGAGGTCTCGAGCGCCGTTTCACGCTCCGGAGGAAGCAATTCATAGAACGGACTATCAAAATCAATCGCCAGGACTTCGCGACGAAGACGAAGCTCGAGGGGAGGCTACAGGTCGATCGCGATCGGCCCGTGTTGGCGAAGCACGAGCACGGAGGCAGGAAACAGCCGAAGAGCGGCCACCTCGCAATTCCGACCGGGACCAGGCACAGGAGGACAAAGCGTTTTCCAACCCTCAAATCCCGTTACGGGCCATTCAGGCACCAAGGACGGCGGTTACTCGGCAAGGACAGAACGTTCATTATCGCGACTGGTTCCAGTGCTGGCCTGTATCAACGTACTGGGCGCGGCCGGCGATCGAAGATCAAGCAGCTTTATGCGTTTAAGCGCTCAGTTCCAATCGAGGCGCGGCTCAGATTCGTGGAGACCGCCACTCGAGTAATACACCGAGACTATGCAAGGAACTTCCACCGCGCACTCGACCGAGCCATGCACACAGCTAAAGCGAGCGGGGCGATCAGGTATGTCCCGGACGCCATTGGTGCAATCTCAAACGCATTAGGTCGTTCTGCTGGCTCAGAAGGAGGTTAGATGAACCAAATGAGTACAGACCGCGAGTTCTTCGATGCGTACGACGCGGTCGAACTCGAGCTTCCCAACGGAAAGACGATTCGGTGTAAGGCACCGACGCTCGAAGAATCAGCCCGACTGCTTGGGCTACTCCAGAAAATGCAACACGGTGATATGACGGCCATGGGCGAGTTCTTGAAGGAGTTCCCGAAGGCGGTCGGCGCCGGCAAGGCCTTCAACGGCCTTCTGCCCGGCGAACTCGTGCGAGTAGCAAACCGTTTTTTCTGGCAGACGGACCGGATGACAACGGCGGAAACGCCGGCGACGAGCGACGAGTCCGTTTGAACGACATGCTCGTCGAGTATGCGGGAACCTACGGCGGGCCGCCGCCTCGAGACCTCCCCTGGCCGTTGTTTGTGTTGCTGGTGCGTGAGTCTGGAAGGTTCAGTGCTCGGAGGCTCCTTGAATTGATGCAGGGAGTGGGCTTCGGAGCCGGCCGTCTATTCACAAAGAACGACGCACCCGCACAGGCAATGCAGAACCAGGTCGAGCAGCTGGCATATCCGCAGGAGAGGGAGCCAACGCGGCGGATCATCACGGGGACAGATCATGGCTGAAGAGCGCGTATCGGTAGTTCTCCGAGCGCGAGATCTCGCGAGCAAAGTTCTGACCGGCATTCGCGGCCGTATGCAACGGCTACGGCAATCGGTGTTCTCGCTTAAGGGCGCGATGGTTGGTCTGGGAACTGCGTTTGCGGCTGGGAGGCTCGGCCAGAGCCTTATAACCGCGTTCACGAAACAACAAGACGCCGTTGTTGGCCTCGGCAGCGCCCTCGAGCAGACCGGCAAGTCCGGATCCGCTGCTCTTGAGCAGCTTACTCGAAACGCGTCGAATCTCCAACGAGTCACACGCCAGGGCGACGAGGCAATTCTCGCCGCAACCGAGAGTCTGACTCTTCTCGCACCGGCGCTCAACACAAGCGAGCTCGAGCGGGGACAGCAGGCGATTGTCGGATTGGGAGAGGGCCTCTTCAAAGGCGACATCAACGCCGCAGCTCAGATGCTCGGAAAGACGATCGGCGGCACAACGAACGCGTTGTCGAGGTATGGCATCGAGGTCGACATGTCCGGATCCGCCACCGAACGTCTAAATCAGATCCTTGAGCAGTCCGCTCGATATTTCGAGGTGGCGAAGGACAAGACCAAGACGGTCGGCGGGTCGATCCAGCAGTTATCGAACGCGTTCGGCGATCTCAAGGAGACGCTAGGCGGTGTCCTCGCGGATATGCTCGGCCTCACAAACAGGGCCGGAGGTCTCACCGAGCAGACCTTTGGACTAATCACGGCTATCGAGGAGAACCGCGGCCAGATCGTGGCCTGGGGCCAGGTGGCGATCAGAAGTATCGGTTTCGTCGCTCAAGCGTTCAAGACTTTGATCCGGAGCGCCTTCAACGTCGGAGAGATTCTCGGACGCGGCCTCGAGATCGCGTTTTCCTCTGTGGTCGGCGCGGTACTCCGCGGGCTCGAGCTGGCAATTGCAACACCGATCAACTTCCTGATCGAACAGGTCAACCGGATCCCCGGCGTCGACATCGACTTCAGGATTGGCGGGTTCGGAGCCGACGCGTTCTTCGCGAACGTGGCGACGCAGACACAGAATCTTCGTGGCGACATCTCGGACCTTGGCGAGACACTCGGCAACTTGGCGGGCTCGTGGCAGAGTGTAGCCGACTCTGCCGGTCGGGCCTGGGATGTTCAGTCCGGAGCGGCCAACGTCACGCCCGAGGTCCCTACAGCCGCACTACTGCCAGCACATGCGAAGCTGCCGTTTGGGCCCCTTGAGGCCCCCTTGATCTCGATCGACGGCGGGACCGCGAAGAAGTTCGACGTTGGTGACACTGTCGGAAAACTCGGGAACGCTCTCGGCACGATGGAAGGTGCGGCTGGTGCCGCGACGAAAGCCACCGACCAAATGGCGACCACAGTCATCAACGCATTTTCGCAGATGGCACAGGCAGCGCAACAGGGATCGGGCGGATTGCTGGGTGGCATCATCGGTGGCGCTGCCGGAATCCTCACCGCGATTCCCGGGGTCGGAACTGTCGCGAGCGCGGGCATTCTTGCCGGCGGTGGTTTGCTATCGAGCCTGGTGAGCGGTGGAGGTGGCGGGCCGGTCGCGGTGAAAGTCGACAGCTACGGGTCGAATGCCATCAGCACGATGCGAGATCTCCAGGAACGCGAGATCAACTTCACGGCAATCATACGCTCGGACGGCGCAGAGGTGTGGCGAATCAACCAGGCGCTGCTCGAGCTGACGCGCCAGGACGGCACATTCAGGATCCTGCCGGCAGGAGGGTTCGGTGGGTAGCGCGGTCTTTCTCGTCGAGAACTTCTTCAACGTCCATCAGTTCCCGGACCACGTGATCGATGCGGCAGAGGAACCGACGGGTACCGAGGCGTGGAGGGTTGGGACGGGTCGGAGGGACACCGAAAGCAATAAGTGGACTCCGACCACCGCAAACTCTAGCACATATCTCGACGTCGAGTGCAATCGCGTGCGCAGCGCTGATATGCTCGTAATGGACGGCCACAACCTCGCCGGCTACGACTTCGAGCTCCATGGGTCGAATGACGACCACACAACCCATGAATCGATTCTCGATCTCACGATTCCCGCTGTCTCGGCTCCTGGACGCCTCGAGGACGGTGTGCTCACCGAGGAAGGCGCGTATGTCAGAAGGGTCGATCTCCCTCGTGGATACAAATACTGGCGTCCCTATTTCCCTGCGATGGGAGCCGATCTAAAGCCCATTGTGACCGGCCTCTGGCTCGGCCTCTCATACTCAACGGACGACCTCGTTCGGCCGGCCGACGTGGACATGACCGAGCTGCACGCGGCGGAAACAATGAGTGAACACGGCTGGCTCGGCCGCGGCCACGCGACACGGAGCAGGGTCGGCACGTTCAACATCGACCTTTGGGGCTTCATGAAATACGATCTCGCCCGCTACCACTTGAGCACGCTCTTCGGGAAAGGATACCCGATGTGGTTTGTGCCCGACTCTGACCAGGCCGACCGGGCGTTCTGTGTCGTGAGGCCCGGTGGGTCCCGTGTCGGGTTCCAGCTCGGGCAGCGCTGGTCGTATGAGTCAGCGCAGATCCCATACATCGAGCACCAGCCGTCGGAGGATCGATGAAGTACTTGGTTGCATCGGCGCTGCTCGTCTTCTGTGCGTGCGGCTCTCCGAACGGTCCAGGTGACCGCAACTGCCACATGGTTGCCGACACAACGGTCCTCGCACCAAACGGGGACAGCGTCAGGACCCAGGTCGAGGTGTGTGTCGAATACTGGAGGATGCCGTGAGTATCCACCCGAGTGACATCCTTTTCTACGCGGGCGGGGCAGCCCTCCGGCAATTCGGAACGCTTTCCAGGCGGACAACCGGAATCGCTCGGCGTGGCGAGGGTGTGATCGAGAACTTCGCGCGGACCGGTACAGCGTACTTCATGGGCAAGGACGGACTATACCACGCCTCGGAAGAAGACGTTTTCCGGCCTCACTGGGTTGATGCCGATGGTGACGGAATACTCGATACGCTGACGTTGCTCCTCGAGGACGAGCGGGAAAACGAACTACTGCTGAGTAGCGACTTTGGCCCAGGCCCACCGTACACGTGGTCGTCGCCGGGCAACTTCATCATCACCAGTAGAACAAGCATAATCGATGGCCAGACGGCATACGAGCACGAGCGCGATGGCGGGTCATCCCGAATACAATCCGTCGGCACGTTCACCGGGGACGATGAGACATGCTATCTCATCGTCGAGAACGTCGACGCCAGTGTAACACGGCTAAGGATCTACGATGCTACTGGGGCGTCCTACGTCGCTGGTGCGCTCCTTACGTGGAGTACTGGCGCAATCACACTCTATGAGGGCACTGGGGCCGTGTTCGGGGCGAAGTTGCTCAACGAAGGGCCGAACGGCGGTGAGGTATACCTATTCGGTGTCACTTGTTCCGGGACGGTTGGGCACACACGGCATGTGTACGTTCAGCCTGTAGGCGACAACAACTCGGTCTCGGCGATCCTACACCACTGCCAACTGGAGGAGGCCGGGTTCTACTCCTCGCCGATCGTGACGGACACGGCAGCAGTTACTCGCAACGCCGAGGCGCTTTCGTTGCCGCTTTGGACTCCGCCACGGGCGATGACGATATATGCAAAATTGCGCGAGGTTGGATCGACGCTGATCAGCAATTGGCCGCGAGTGTGTCAGATAGGCGGATCGGGAAACAATGCGTCGGTGCGGATTTGGGCGAGGCTTGGCTACTACACGATGAACATTCGCAACAGTGGCGGCAGTAGTACGCAATCCGCGATGACGACGGCACCATCTTTCGACGACATCGTTGAATTGCGCGGCACATTAAGCAGCGACGGTTCGGTCCAACTGCACCAATCAATCAACGTTGGTGACGAGTCCTCAGGCCCGGCGTCTGGGGCCCTCGCGCTAGATTCCGTGTGGGGTGGGCACTCGCTGTATATCAATTACGAGGGCGTTGCGGGTAATAATGTTGGCCACCAACAACTCGAAGCGCTGATCGTCGCTCCCGGTTCGCAATCTCTCTCAGACTTCAGGGCGCTTCTCCCGTGAAGTCGAACTGGAATGCCACGTTAGAGCGCTGGACGCGCTGTGTGCCATGTAGTGCACGGGAGATGGTGTACGCGGCAGTGGTCGAGAACGCGGACGTCGTCTGCACGTATGACGGATGGGAAGACGCGGACTCGCTCACCGGCCTCGACAATCTGGAAGACGGCAGTCTCGAGATCGAGCCCACGATCTCCGACAAGATCACGCACACCACGCAGGACGGGTACTACACCGATCTTGACCACGCGTCTCCGTACAGCGCTGCGCAGATACAGTGGAAGGGCGACGATCCGCGCGATTTCGAAATCCACAAAGTGAAGGCCTGGCTCCACCCGAAGCGCACTGGCGATCCTCAGACAGTGGCGCGTTGGGGGTGTCAGATCATGGGGCTCCAACGAGTTGAGCGCGGGCGCCACGTTATCGTACCGCTGTCGACAATCATCTGGGTCGATGAGAGTGGATCGATTGCGCATGAAGTGACGTTCGACTTCACCGGCGTGCATCCGAGGCCGCGGCCTAAGACACTGGTCCCGAACGATCCCGACAACAACTACCGGTTTCCCACGTCGTACATCCTCATCTATGCGGCACAGAGTGATGGCAGTCCTGCGGATAATTGCGGCTGGGGCCGTGACTCGGCTCAGCCGAGCAAGACCGATTCTGACGGTGATGTCCTGAAGGGATATACGCTCACCAAGGTGACCACGATCGACGGGTTCGGGTTGTACGGGGCAACCGACGACTCGATGACTCCGTACATCACAATCCAGGAGGGAGGCTACACACAGCAAACCGTCGAATTTACGAACAACAACATGGATCTCGGAGCAACGCCGGCATCGGCTGACGAAGTCGTCTTTGTAGTCCAAGGTTCTGAGCGGTCAGGCACCAGTCTCACCGCCAGTGCACGGATTCCAGCCGGATCTTGGGTTGAGGTGAAGGATGGACAAACAGCAGCCGATGTGGGCCTGGCTGCGAACCGGTACTATGAGATGAAGTGCGATCTCGATCCGGACACAAACGGCGTCGTCTCTCCGATCTTGCGTCGGTTGGGTGTCGAGGATGTCGCACTCATGAATCTTTCGAGTGTTGTGGACGTGAAGGAGATCCACCGCCAGGTCGATCCGGTCACGCTCAAGACTTACATCTCGAGCGCGAAGCTCGTGGCGATCCAAGACGGTGTGCGAGACTGGAACGACGCGATCACCTCTTTGCTT
This sequence comes from uncultured Thermotogae bacterium, assembly GCA_964504085.1. Taxonomy (GTDB): domain Bacteria; phylum Bipolaricaulota; class Bipolaricaulia; order UBA7950; family UBA9294; genus CAZDDA01. Next base: position 23,366 of record CAZDDA010000001.1, read on the forward strand.
TCCACTTATTACGTGGGCCAGATCCAGTTCCGGATCTACTGGGGGCACCCAGATCTCGATCGTCAGTATTGGATGGAGATGGGCACATTCATCGAGCCGATACCGAAGGCGATCGACGGCGCGATGGAGATCACGGCATTCAGCCCTCTCGCCTTGGTGAAGGCGAAACTTCCGAGGTTCAACACCGGTACCAGCAGCCGCGCCCCGCTCACCTACGCCGGCGAAACGCTGAAGGATGTCTACGAGGATCTCCTGGACAGTCAGATAGAGCTGCCGGGCCGATTTCGAGGTCCTGGGATCGAAGATGATACGACCACTATCTCGAGACGGATCAACGAAGAACTCGAAGCAAAAGATCTCCTCGATGCGATCGCATACTGTGACGGGAGTGCGGTAGGTGAGTCTCAGGGACGCGTCAAGGCTTTCAATATGTACGGCGACAAGGCTGTTGTCGCTGTTTTTCCTTCGAAGACGATCAAGCCCTCCTACGTGTCCCCAGGATACGAGCATCGAATACCCCAGTGGACTGTCAAATATGGGTGGAGCGAAGACGAGAATCGGTATCTCGGCGAAGCGTATTTCGCGCATGGGTCATCACTCACCAACCTCGGCCGTGCGTCGTTGAACGACACACAAGACCCGGGTGATGAAGTGATGAAGTTGCTCGACGACCCGTCACCGCCTGCAGTACCTGATTTGGTTGACACAATCGGCGGTCGCGGCGTCAAGTTCTTCGGCCCCGGTCTCCTCACACTCGGATTCAACTCTGTTTATGCATATCCCGAGCTCGAGCTCGGCGACCTGGTCGCGGTCGAGACCGATCGATTCGTTGCGGTCGACCCGAACACCGCGAACGCAGTGAGAGGTCGCCTGTGGATACTCGGGGTCATCGTCGACCACGACAAGCGTGGCGAGAACTTCGTTGTCTGGTGCCGTGATTACGCCGACATCTTTGGTTCCGCCACGGCGGGAAGTATTACGGTCGGGTTCGAGCGAGCTCGCGCCAAGGTCTACCACGACACGGATCAGACTTTCACCGGCTCTCCATACAGCTGGGACGTGCCGTGGAACAGTGAAGCGTTTGACCACGGCGACGTTCACAGCACCACTCCGCCGCTCGAATCACGGCTCACGGTGCCGCCGGGAGCAGGTGGCAGTTACAAAGCCACCCTCAACGCCACCTACAGCGGGCTTGCCGGAGGCGGCGCCAATTGGTGGGCCTACTTCGTACTCAGGACCAACGGCGGTGCGTACCGGACGCACAGGCTGGACGGAAACTCTCCTGCGACCGGCTCGTTCACGATCGAACTCCCGCTCGAGCTCGATGCAGCTGACTACGTGTTCCTGCGCGTGCTCACAAACACCGGGGTCACGGTAACGATGAATTGCAGCACTGAAGATGAATCGAGCCTCGCGCTTACGAGGATTGGAAAATGAACCCAGAGCTTGGCGCGGTCGTGGGTGTGGCCATCACGGGCGGGATCGCAATCACAAAGATCATCGACCGTTTCTGGCCACAGAACGGCAACGGAAAAGTTGAGATCCTGCTTGCGCGACTCGTCGAACTGGCGGAGGAGGACAGGAAGGACCGGGCTGAAACGTCTCGGTCGCTTGCACTGATGCAGCGAGAAATGGAACAACACGAGAAGCGCGAGTCCCAGGCCTGGCGGGACGCGTTCGCGCTGCTGAGGAAGGAATGACCCACTACTCGCATCGCTCGCTTACTCGTCTCCGGACGTGCCACGACGAGCTCGAGCAGCTCATGCTCGAGGTGGACAAGCATTTCCCGAACACGGTCCTCGAGGGGAAGCGCACGATCGAGCAGCAGCGGAAAAACGTCGCGACGGGCGTGTCGAAGACAATGGACTCCCGACACCTGGACGACCCGTCGAATGCGGTCGACGCTGCTCCGGATCCACTTTCGTGGCCAAAGATGCACGCCGACCTGGCCGAGCTGCTGGAACGCATGTCCGCTCAACAGCGACGAGAGATGGCGAAACACATCCTCGGCTACGCCAAGCAATTGGCTCATTGGTATTACTTCGGCGGGTTTGTGCTGGGAACGGCGGCGCAGATGGGAATCAACATACGCTGGGGCGGCGACTGGGACGGCGATCGGCAAGTCCATGATCAATCATTCGATGATTTGCCTCACTTCGAACGTAGCAAAGGAGGATAGAATGGAACTGCTTACGGAATTCTCAGCCTGGATCACGGCCGCACTCACAGCCGTGGTGATGGGATTACTCAAGCTCGTGATCGGTTGGAAGGACAGGAGCTTCGAGGCGCTGTCAGCGAAGCTCCAGGAGGTGGATGGCGCGATCGTCAAATCGTTGAAAGCCTTACAGCCGATCGTGGTCGCAGCGATCAGCGCGATTCTTCTCGTCGTGCAGAATCAGATCACCGGCACACCACTTCCATCAGCTGAGGTTGTCGCGGAGACACCCACGGTTACGGTGCTCGCCATACTGATGCGAGAGCTGTGGGTGAGGTTCGTGAAGCCGCATTTGCCGATCGGGGCGACGTGAGTATCATCGCATCGCTGTTCGGTGCAACGGCCGGGAAGGTCATCAATTCAATCGGTGGCGTTCTCGGTCGCTTCATCGAGTCGCCCGAACAACGGCGAGCTGCCGAGCTTGAGATCGCGAATCTCATTCAGGCGCGCGATTCGGAGCTCGAGCAGACGATACGCTCTGAGATGGACGCGAAGGCTCGGGTTCTCGAGGCAGAACTGAAGCAGGACGACAACTTCACCAAGAGGGCCCGGCCGACTGTGGTGTACGCTGGCCTGGTTCTCGTCACAGTGAACAACGTCATTCTGCCATGGGTGTCGCATTTTACAGGAGACGCACCGCCGTCAATCGAGATTCCCGGTGTGTTTTGGACCGCATGGGCCGGCATCTGCGCAACCTGGGTGATTGGCAGGACTGCTGAGAAACGAGGCGCTGGAAATCAACTCACACGCTTGATCACGGGAGGCTCAGTCCGAGCAGGAGAGTGATGTTTGTGGCGGGCGTGGCGGTGGGAGCGGCTGGCAACGCATATGATATGATGGAAAAACCCCCCGCGCGTTGAACGCAGAGGGTATGTTTCCGCAGTATGTTCGCAAACCTGTTAATGCTTGGCGAGTAGCCTATCCACACGAGTTCTGACTAACCGCCTTGTGCGTTCGTCCTCCGTCGCCTCCGCTGGGCCTCGCTTCGTTGGTTGTTCCCGGGTCATCTTGCGTACCGTCTCCTGCATACTCCTCTCGCGATTGCGGAGCAACTCCGTCAGGTCCCGTCCCCGTACTAGTGTCTGTTTTTTCATTTTCAGGTGTCTTCCCTTCGTTGAGATCTAGTCCCAAACCATCTGGGAGGCTAATCTCAGTTGAGAGAAACATAACCTCATCCATCTTCGATAGGGTAATAGGTGCCCGGGCATGCTCTCCCAGACTTTTTGCCAACACCGATTCCTCGTGAGTCGGCGCGCGCACATTGTCGAATAACTTTCTAGCCTCTTCCCTGTCGATGACGAAACCATGTGAAGGATACCCGGATATTATGTGATCGAGTCCTTCGCAGTTTGTGTTTGCTCCCACCTCCAACAAGATCTGTCCGTAATGATCTGCTATCTGCACCGCCCGTGCTGCTTCTCCAACATGGAGAGGATCTATCTGTCGTATTAGGGGGGCATATATGCCGGTTACAAGCTGAGTTGCGATGTCTGCCGCAGTTTTGACCTTAATGGCACCGCCGCTACCACCTTCAATTTGCAGGAAGAACCGTTCGAAGGCCAAATATGCCCTGCTCTGCAATGTCGACAGAGCCGCGGTTACTGTTAGTCCGGATTGCATGTCCCATAGTTCATCCTTCTTTGACATCTGTACGTCAAGTGGCCCGAGTTCGCCATGGTCGTCAAAAACTAACTCATGAGCTCCAATGGCCACGAGTGTGCCGGCGCTCTTACAAAACCCAGATACGTAGAGGTGGAATTGTTGATACTGTGTTTGCAAGCACCGGGCCATACGGAACGCAACGTCTGGGCTGCCACCAGGTGTGACGAGGAGTAGGATCGCGTTGGGCCGTCTATTTCTCTCAGAAACTGCCGAAATCAGTTTGAGGCAAACTGGCCTGTCGAGGTTCCCATTGTAGAAGAGCACGTCCGCATCGAGCTGTTCGGCGACGGCATCGGCGCGTTCTATGATCGAGATCTCTTGTGTGTCTTCAGGCGTCATCTAGTCAACCTTATCTTGCAATACGCCATAAAATGCCGGTTTGTTCCTGTTTGTCTAGGGTGTTCCTCACCATCTCCACGCATCCATCATACCGTTCCCTGCGGAATGTCGGGAAGGCTTCTACGGTGGCCGTGATCGAACGGCCGGCCTTTCCCAAGAGTTCGTACAACTTCCATAAGGCTGCCGTGCCGAACAAGAACCATCATTAAAGGCTCTTGTATGGCATCGACAGCACCTCGCAATCCTGAGATACCAGCTGATTCGAGCGCCTTCGGGTCACCAGTATGAATCGCCTCAATCTCTTCAACCACGAGCGTTGAAATGGCATGTTGGAGGTGTGCCATAGTCTCTGCGACCCGCCCCTCACCGAACGCCAACGCCACCTTGACCACACATGCTTTCGATTTCACCTGTGACACCAGGCGGTCACCGATGGTGTTGAGACGGTTTTCCCACGTGCGCGACATTTCTTTGTTATGTGGTTTTGCCAGCGCGCGCTCCAACATCTCCCGTGCCGCAAACAGCTGATTCCGCAACGCATCAACGTCCTCTACCCACGCGGAGACTTCCATGGCAACGCGGCGTCGAAATGCAACCTGTTCGTAGAACATGTTGACGAGTACTGCCAGAAGTGCACCGAGGATACCTGACAACAAGACATCGACACTCATAGAATCCTCGAATCACAACCTAGCATGCCCATTTTTCGCTCCTCGTCTATCCTTTCCCTCACCATCTCCACGCATCCCTCACACGTGGTGGGGTTTCCGGCGGGATGTAGCGGGCACGCTGTCTTTTACTTGGTTCTGGTGTATTTGAAATAGTATACGTGCCACGTGCCAGCTGCGTCAGACCCGCCCGCGTGCGCTTGGCAGCCGTATTGCTGCGCGGCATTCGTCTCGTGCGCCTGGGCATCCTCCCGTCTGGCGTACCGCGCCAGGATTGTCCAGTTCGTCATTCCGACAACATGCCTATCCCAGTACTTCTTGCGTCCGTCAGGATCTGTCGTGATTCCTACTCTGCATGGCATGTCCTACCTCCAT
>CAZDDA010000002.1:0-28218 GCA_964504085.1 uncultured Thermotogae bacterium
GTGCGCGCGGCAAGGAGCAAATACGGACATGGCTTCCAGCACTCGGCCTTCTGGTCCTTTTTGTCATCGTGGCAGAATGCCTTTTGGCCCTTCTGCGTGTCCCCCCTTACGTCCTGCCAAAGCCGTCAAGCGTGGCCCGAGAGATTGTCCGGAGTGTCTCGGGCCTTCTGAAGGATGCCTGGATTACTTCTCTGGAGGCCGTAGCGGGCTTCGCCCTCGCGGCGTTTGCTGGAATGTGCCTGGCGGTGGGATTCTGCCTGTCCAAATTCGTGGAACGGGCCGCGTATCCCCTCGTCATAGGTGCTAAGTGCATGCCCCTTGTGGCGTTGGCACCGATACTCGCCATATGGTTCGGCGGTAGCAGCCTTGCTGGCAAGGCCATGATGGCTGGCTTCATATGCTTCTTCCCGGTCGTAGTGAACATGCGCACGGGCTTGGATGCCATTGAACCCGAAGCATTGGACTTGTTCCGATCTCTCTCGGCTTCCCGGCTTACGGTTCTGTGGAAGCTCAGACTACCGTCGAGCGTCGGATATTTGCTGTCCGCACTGAAGACCTCATCGACTCTGGCAGTAGTAGGCGCGGTGGTAGGGGAGTTCGCGATCAGTGACCGCGGTCTCGGCTATAGGATCGTCCAGGCTTCGTACACCGGGAACACCGTCGCCATGTTCGCTTCCGTGGTGTGCCTTGGAGTGCTGGGCGTCGCCTTTTTCGGAGTCATATCCCTAGTGGAGCTTGTGCTGCTGCGCAAGTTCCGCTTAGGAGTCGGTATGCCCAATTCGCAGTAGTAGGATCTTCAAAGATGAAGGGAGGGAATCGTGAGCGTGAAGAGAAGTGTGCTTGCCGTTTTCGCGATCCTGGTGATAGCCGTTGCCTTAGTGGTTGCCATCCTGGTCAATAGGGGCGAGCCGACATCCAGCGGCGAGGAGGGAGGCATTGCCGTTCCCGTGTCGTTCCGACTCAAGTGGAGCTTCGGCGCTACCAGCTGCGCTGCACTTGTAGCGAAAAGCCAAGGCTTTTTCGAGGACCAGGGGCTGGACGTAGCAGTCCGCCAAGGAGGTTTCGAGTATGACTCGAAGAAGCTGGTGGCGTCGGGCGCGGATGACATCGGCTTGACGGGAGCAGATGAATTGATCCTAGCCCGATCAAACGGAATGCCTCTGGTGGCCGTGGGAGCAGATTTCCAGAACACGCCGTGCTGCATACTAGCTAGGACTGATTCAGGTGTAACGTCCCCGGAGGACTTCGCCGGCGAGCGGCTCGGCGTGAGGAAGGAAACCAACGTCGAATACCAATACGACGTCATGATGAAGAGACTCGGGCTTAACCGCGAGGCCGTCAAGGAAGAGCCTATAAAGTTCGACCTGACCCGTGTTGTCGATGGCCACCTTGACATGTGGACCACATATGTCAGTGAGAAGCCCTTGGGGGAAGCGCGAGGCCTGGAACTCAACACCATCTGGTTTGCTGATCACGGAATCTCTTCCTACGGTAACGTTGTCTTCACGTCAGAGGGGTACCTTAGTCAGAACCCTGACATCGTGAAACGTTTCCTCGCAGCTTATTACAGGGGTTGGCAATGGGCAATTGACAACCCTGAACGCATAGGAGAGGTCATCCGACAGTTCAGCCCCCAAGCTTCGCCGGAGGTGGAAACAGCGGTCCTGGAACTTACGCTGCCTCTCTTGAAGACTGAGGAGGGGAAGCCCCTTGGCTACATGACTGCAAAACGATGGCAGGAGACCCAACAGATCTTGGTGGAGTCTGGCCAATTGGAGACGGAGCTTGACGTTCCCGAGCTCTTCACCAACGAACACCTAACGGGCGACTAGAGAGGAGCTTGTCCCGGGTGATGCGCACCAAGTTTTACCTCAGGCTTTTCGAGACTTTTGCAGAGCACACGACAAAGTACAGAACGCTGCCCAACATCATTGCAGATCGAATCCTCGAACGTTGTCGACCCAGCGGGGTGATGCGAGTGCTGGATGTTGGGTGCGGGCCAGGCCAGCTGAGCGTGCCGCTAGTAGCTTCCATCGCTCATGGACTCAGTGCGCCTGACCACAGCAACGGTGCACGGCTCCAGTATGTAGGGATTGACCCCGACACGCACGTGCTTGACAGACTCAGGACGGGCTTGGATTCACTTCAAAGAGACCTGCACGGTCGGCTGGAGTTCAAGTTGATCCGAACGCAGGCCCAGGACAGCCTCAGATCCAGGGAATTCAGGCCAGGGTTCGACGTAGTGCTGTGTTCACACATGCTTTACTACGTGTCTGGATGGCGTAGGATGACCAGGCAGTTGATGTGCGCCTTGGCGAGCAAAGGAATGCTTTGTGTAGTCCTTAGCTCCAGCGTCAGCACGATTGAGATGGTGAGTGGCATTGCGGCCTCTTCTGGGGTCATAGTGCCGAGGGCCGTTCCTATGGCGTCTGAGTACGGAGACTGGCTGCGCGAACGGGGGATAGCATTCTCTGAAGACACGCACCAATCGCTGCTCTCGGTGAAAGGGCTCGCAGCAGTTGACCGCAACACTGCGGGTACGGCACTGGCCGAGAGTCTGGCATTCTTGATGGGCACTGAGAATGCGCGAGCTTTACTGGATGTGGCGCTTCAGCTACTATCCTCAGGTGTCACCGAGTTCCCCTTAGTGGAAAGGATATTCTGGATTTCCAATGCCTGAATTCCCGCCTCACACCGCCGAATATGCTGACGCCGTTCGCTTGATGGTGAGTGACATCCTCACGGTTCTACAGCCGCGGCCGCGTGACAATCAGGGCAAGCCCATCGCCTTCAGGCCCGCGTTGCGTCCCACGGATCTTAGATGGGCAGCTCAGGCGCAGATGGCGGATCCTGAGTCAGATGTGGAACGGAGGGCAGAGATCCTCGCTGGGCTGGTAGGTGTTGACGAGCCCTACGATGCGCTGAGCACTGGCATTTGGCTAAACGCCTACCTGTACAGCGATTGTGCACGCCAAGTGCTGGGGAACAGGCTCGGGTATCTTGCAGGCTCGTTTATGGCGTGGGAAGACCGTCAGATCCTTGTGCCGAGTGTTGATGCGGATGTTGGCCAAGACATAGTAAGACCACCGTGGCTGATAGAGGGGGAGTTAGCCGGGCTGCGCCGTTCTTTTCGTTCGCTGCTTTGTCCGGCTGGCAGGGATCTCAACAGGTGGACTCTGGAAGAAGTGGGTGAGGGGCGGACGACGCTATGGGCCTCGCTTGAGGCGTACTTCCCACATCTATCCTTGGATGAGCTTAGGAGGTGCGTTTCGAGCGAATTCTCCCTGTTTCCCAGGGTCTCTACTGATGGACAGCGGGATGCCGCTTCGGCCTTCTGGGAGTTCTTCGTGGAGTGGCTAGGTGACGACAGTATGTCATCCTGCAGACCTGAACATGTCGACGAGCGCCTACGCGGAGCAGGATGGAATATCCAGCATGGTCAAGACGGGTACAAGCTCTTCTGGTTCCTGGCATACGGAATATTCGTCCGCGGACTCATGGCTTGCACAGCTAAGTATTACCGGTTGCAGCAAGACAGATTTCCGATGAACCCATACTCCGCTTCGTTCGCCGCAGGGAGGAATTACGTTCAGCGTCTTAGCGTCTTCTACATACCCCACGCTCAGGTCCTATCCGCGTTCATCGAGATATGCGTTCAAATAAGACGAGCCCTGATCGAGGAGGGGACCGAAGACGCTGCAGCGTTCGACCAATCAGCAAAGCGTCTGCTGGAGCGCGTTGGCGCTGTTGTAGGGTCTGAGTTCTCTCCAAGTCTCGCAGTGGTGCCATCCTGGCTCAAGGCCAACCAGGAGCTGATACGTTCCGATTTGGCGGGGGAGCCTTGCACGCTTGATGTCCCTCCAAAGGTCAAAGCCGAGCGTCTTGAGGAAGTTGCCTCTGTCTACGGTTTCAGCCCTCAGAACCTAGTGCATTACTTGGCTGCTGACACGCTTCCAGTGGCGAACGGGACTGCCAGTCCCACCAGGAGGTGCGTTGTCTGGTTCCCTCTGTGGGCAATCCGGCCGGGGACACGGGACGGGGCACTTAGCGGCTCCTTGATGGTGTTTGTTGCCAACATGAATGAGCTTGTGCTTGCGGCCGGGCAGAGGCCTGAAGACGCGGAAGGCAGGATTGCAGCGCTGCGGGAAGTCTTTAGCCCTGTAGGGATTCGCTGTCTCGACATTTTTGAGGCGCGAAGAATGGCCGACCAAAGGGCATCTCTCGCAAGAACGCTTGTATCTTCTCACCTCTTCGCCTCGAACATCCATAACCTTGCTAGAGGAGGGCAGCTTGCCGATCTACGTAAGTGGCTCTCCGGAGCGATAAAGCGATCGAACCTGCCGCCTCAACTGTCAGGAACCCTCCAGGGAATACAGGACTGTCTCGATAGTTTTGTTGGGCTCATGAGGCAGACAGTTGAGGTGTTCGGAAGGCCAAAGGCGCTTTTTCAACTGCCGCTTCGCGACGCCCGACGGCTCGTCTCCGTCTATACCGAGTTCCAGAGGACGTACACGAGCGCAGAATCGGAAATTGAACTCTTCAAATACCCACCATGTCGGCTGGATTTCGCCTTCCATGGGAACGATGATCTTCAAATACCGACACCGACAGTGTTGATCATCATACATCTGGCACAGCATGCCATTGAAGCGCACAGAGCATTCCTTGACACGCTCGAAGACGGGGATACTCGATTCAGCGAGGCTGTCAGCATCGTCGCTCGCTGCTGCGATGCCCCTTTGTCCCACTTGGAGATTACCGTGAGCAACTTCACCACAAGCAGCCCGGACGCCTTGATGCAGGACCACCTCGAACGGCGCTTTGTCGATGACTCTCTGCAGAGGGTGTGGGAAGAACACGAGATCACCCAAGGGGCAGCGCTGCACCAGGACTTCGTTGCGTACAGGTGCCGGGACAACACCTTCGATGCATTGGTGAGACTTCCCTACAACCTCCCAAAGGAGGGGAGGCTGTCCCCTTGAGGATGTCACACGGTTTTCGTTAGGCAGACGAGGCCGGCGGTCTCTCATGCAAAACTGCATGCGGCGGTGTTGGAGGTGCTAGACAGTGGAGCAGGTTAGGGTTCTCTATGTCGACGGTCCTCACCCTGATCAGGACGGCTACGACCTGAAAAGCTGGTGGAAGAGTACGAGAGATAGCCTGGAGCCATACTTGCAGGAGTTCTGCAGATACATGCTTGATGTCGAAGACGATTCTGGGGCAGGATGCCCGCGGGTGCCGCACGGATGTGGTGAGTGCGCCGAACTCGATTCCCCACCGATGTGCGTGGAGCTAAGCTTCTGGCCGGGGTTTGGTGACACGCTTCAGAAGCTTCGGCAGACAAGAGGGACCCATTTCGCACTGTGCTTCGTTGATCTTATGCCCTCACAGCACGTCGAGGAGGATTGGTGGCCACAAGAGGTCCCCGCGGCTGAATACGAGTGGGCACCGAAGGGCATTCAACTCGTTACTGGCGAGGTGATCATCGAGGAGATAAACAAGCATCATCGGGCTGATCTCATTGTCGTCGCGAGCGCTAGGCAACGGCCTGGTATCAAGAAGCTGTTGCAGACCGGGGGTAGGGCACATTTCTGGGTCCCCGACCCAACCGACCTGTTCAACTTCCAGATAGCGCTGGCCGTGTCGGGGGAAATACAGAAAGCAAGAGTCGCGAACCTGCAGCTTCCCAGCGTGAGTGAGGCTGCCTTCCCTGATAACTCGCTAGGGGAAGGGAAAGCTGGCGTGCCGGAACTCTTCTTCTGCAACCCCAATGGTAAGCCGACGCTCCGAACCTTTCTGCCGGGGCGCGAAAGGCCGGTGAAGGAAATCCGCGACTGCAGGGCTGTCCTGTTGAATCGCCACATGATGAGGCTTCGTGGGCTGCCAGTGACCGCGAACAGCACCTACTTCAGACAGTGGCATGGTTTCCCCGAACTCCAGCGCAGGGGCAAAGAGGGCCAAGCAGTAGCCAAGAATAGAGACATTTACTACTACACGCGGGGGAAGCCTTTCGGCGGTGGGAAGTGCTCTGCAATGGAAACCGGTTTCATAGAGAATGTGTTCAGGCGCCTCTACCCGGAGTCCAGCGTCAGCCTTGGCCCATTCAGGGTGGATCCAGGGCCGTTGAATCAGCTTGAACTCATATCAAACGTCGACGAGGCGTGGAAAATGATCTGGCACGGTTTTCAGTGGCTTCACTCTTGGGAGAATGTGTCGACATCAGGAAGGGACCTGTTGCTGCAGCATGCAGAGAGGCTTTTCGCGCAGGCGGCACTCCTGGTCGAGCAGGAAGGTCTGGCGCAGGACGCTCGCGTCCGGGACTGGGAGCTCCTTCTTATTCCCGGCTGCGCCCTGCTGGCAACGAAGTCACTGGGAGGAACTTCTGATGAGGATCTGAGAGCCGAGGGTTCTGCTTTGTGCGGCATCCTAGGAGAGCTGCTCGCCGACTACGCGTCTGAGCGTACTCGACCCTCATTTGAGGCATGGGCGTCCCACTTCTTGCCATTGGCTCACTGGGCCTACTGTCTTGTAAGAGAAAAGTCGGGCGGCAAGGCATTTCTAATTGCCCGGAACACCTTTCAGGAGGAGCTCTACCAGCTGTACCCGCCGCAAGAAACGCGGTCTCTCTATCAGAGGGTGCTAGCGCGATGAAAAGGAACGGACAGTCTAAAGGCACGAAGGGATTCAGGGCTCTGCTTCGGCGCATATTGGGTGAGGCGTGGGACGTACTCCGGATGTCGCGCAAGGATATCCCCAGTATCTACGTGACCGATAAAGACGAAGTTGAAGGTATACCGGAGGAGATCGGAGTGATCGCTCGCAGGATTGTCGGAGCGATATCCAATGTGAAAGAACCTGATTCACACGCTGACGAGATCGGCAAAGATCGAGACAAACCCAAACCAGTATGCCCGTGGGTGAACCTGAAGATGGCCAGGAAGATCCGGAACGAGAACTGCCGACACAGAGATGCACGAGCCCGGAGGTATTTCGACGGAGAATTCGAGAGGGAACTTCTTGGGCTGCTAATAACAGCATATGACCGACATGCAGGGAGCCGAAGCAGTTTCGTCGGAGCGGCAGAGCGGCTGATCGAAGAGGCAACGAAACGGCAAAGGACGGACGCTCCCACGGCAACTTCGCTTGAGCCCAGACGTCTGGAGGCGGGCCCGCCGCCAGCGTTGGCCGAAACCGCGCTAAGCGAAGGCCGCTGGCCCGAGACATCGGGTTCGCTTGAGCGCCTGATACGCCTCTGCGTCGCCCTGTCGGGAGCGGATCCTGAATATCTCTGGCGGCGTCATTGCGCTTTGGGAGTCCCGTTGCCCATAGACCTGAATCGAGTAGATGTGGAGGAAGCGCTCTGCGAATACCTGCAAACGGAACAGCCTCCGGACGTGATGGGTGACCGAAGACTGCCGCGCGTGCTGGTCGGGCTGCTCTCCATGCTGCCGGAGGGGACACGTCCACGCGGTGTGTCGCCAGTTGGTGACATCAGCACCTTTTTCTCGAAGGGGCCTCCGGCGGATTTCGCGCTCTGCTGCGAGAGTTTCCGTCTCTTGCCCGACGAAGTCCTCACGGCTGTTGCCGAACACCGTGAGGAGGAACGAGAAGACCGCGGAGATAGACTTGCAGCTTTCCACGCAGAAGAGCTATGGCTTGAGGCGGCTGAGGGATGGAAGGCTGCGGCAGAACGCAGCGGCGTGCCTGTACAAGAGTCTGCCTGGACAGCGTTGGTGGCTGCAGTCCTGTGCGTTGGACCCAATTCGCCCTTGTGGGAAAAGGCGCACGCCCTGCTGTTCGCCGAGCATCGCTCCGCCCGGTGTGATTCAGCGTAGGTTACTGCACGCACTACCGTCATCAAGGCTCCTTTCGTTCCCGCATGCGCCCCTGCGGCGAGATGAAACAACTTCAGCAGATGCGGGCAGCTCGCGGGGGGCATTTAGAAGCATCGTGCGATAACGCTCGGCCCCTGTGACCTTCGGTGGACAGCAGTCTCGTCACCAAGTCCTTTGTCAGACGGCTATCCACAGGTCCAAGGCCTATGGTGCGATGCCAAGTTGCTTCTACCTAGTGCTTTCCCTGCCACACCCGCAAGGCCGCGGAGACCCCACTCGGACCTCTGCAGGGGAAATCCCAGATTCTGTAGCCTAGGGGAGAGGCGAGCAGCGGGGGATTTCCGGTGGATTCCAACCTGTCACCGCCCTGCCGCCGCTCATCGCGTGGAAACCCATATCTCTCGAGAAAATTAACGCCGTCAAGATGGAGGGATATTGGCCACCGGCCGGGCAAGGGATCCAGGAGTGGCCATCGGGGAGAACAACCCAAGGGGATCACCTTAAGCGAACCCGTAGAAGGAGGGCGCGGGATGGAATCGGAAGTAGCCAGAGCATTCTGGAAGGAGATAAGGGGCAGAGCGCGGGAGTTCCCTCGCGGCGAGACCGTGGCGAAACGAGTTGAGCGCGCGCATTCTGAACACACACCCGACGGTGAGAAGCTACTGGTTATTGGCCCTGACAGCGCTTTGTACCGGAAGGCGGTGGACTTGGTCGCTTCCACCGTCGAAGCGACTGCGCGCGAGGAGCATCTCAATTTCGCTAGGGAAAGAGAAGCAATTCGAGAGAAGGAGTTCTGGCTGGCGGTCTACGAAGAATGCGGATACTCGGACCAGGATGACATCGTATTCGACCCGGGGTCTGTGACTATGAGGGCGCGCAAAGCGAAAGACAGCGAACCGGGCAAGCCAAATTCATACCTGAAGACTCTGGATGTCTATGCCGACCTGGTGCAGGAGGCGCTTGACAATCCTCTAGTTGCGGGCCACATGTCTCAAGATCTTTGTCTTCCCCACTGGCTGCGGGCCACGGCGACGGCGGTCAGCTCAAGATCCCTCAGGTCCGCGCTGAGGACGATGCTTGAGCAGTGCGTTAAGGACCCGACAGTGGCGGTTGGATGGAATGCCCTAGTTGTCGAAAACAAGATGCCCGACTGGATGGTCGAGCTGACCTCAGTTCTCGCTGCGAGGAAGGCACGCGGAGCTCGCACGGGCACCTAGTCTGATATGCATTCGTTGAGGGTCAGACCGAATGGAAGGGAGGCAAGATGCCTATCAGCGGTAAATGCTTTGAAGGGTGGGGGAGGCCGGATTCAGTCGAGTTCATTTCCAGGAGTTTCCCGGTCTGGAACGGCAAGACTGCGACTGGGACTTGGGAAACCCTTGAGATATGAGACGCCGGGAACCTTTACAAGCGGAGGAAGCGAATGAGACAAACGACTTGCCAGGGTCTTGACCAGTTGGCCTACGTACGGGTGAGACTGCTGCCTAATAAGGAGACAAGGAAAATGGCGCGAGCGACTTTGATAAGCTTCGTGCTGGCACTGGCCAGCACACTAGGACTTCTCATAAGCGGGTGCTCGTCAACTCAGACCCGCCGCCTGACCCGAGACCTGCAGATAGCACGAGAGACAGACAATTACAGGGGACGAATAAGGGTCTGCGAAGCACTCCTCGCAAAAGCTAGCAAGGGAGAGCGCGGGAGACTTCTCATCGAGCAGGGCACGTGCCATTGGAAGCTCGGGGAGAGTGAAGCTGCCCGCGAGGCCTTCGAGGCAGCCGAGCGAGTAGGTGGCGGTACTCCCGAGGTCAGCTTCTTCCTCGGGCATGAGGTCGTCTGGGCCGAGCCAAAGGAAGCAGAGAGGAGGGCTCGCGAGGCGCTCTTGGAGGCGCCCACGGACCCGTGGTTCAACCACCTACTCGGCCTGGCGCTGGCCAACCAGGGGCGCCATGCCGAATCTGCTTCCGCCTTGCTTGATGCAGCCGGACACGCTGAGGACTCAGATGTACGTCTGGCGCTCCTCCTTTCGGGCATTGGGCAACATCTGCAGGCAGAGGATTTCGCAGGCGCAGAGGCCGTGTGGCGAGAGTTCGAATCGGAGAAGCGCCGCGCGGCTCTGGCCTTCACGGATCGTGAGAAGCTCACGGCGGCCGTGATCGCTTTCGGGAACTTTGAGACCGCCGAAGCACGGCAATGGGCTTCTTCCATAGGCTCCCCCGAGATGGCAGAGGTCTTCTTCTCGACGACGGGAGTCGAGAGACAAGGGCAGGAAGGAGGAAATCAATGATGGAGATAGCTAAGTGCAAGTCTCTTACAAGGGTCTTGCTAGGCGCGTTGGTCGTTCTGGCAAGCGTCGTGTCCCTCGCGCCGCAGGCCGGTGCGGATACGCCGAACCGTACGCAGCCCATCCGGCTTCCCGAGGAGCTCGACGACGGCGTACGGATGCTTGAGAGGGGGATAGAGCCGACGGGGAAGGCCATTCAGAGCATCTCCGGGGTCAACGACCGGCTTCGCCAAGCCATCGATGCGCACAAGCAGGACCCGAACGCGATGCCTCCTTCGGAGCTCCTCCTCATTCTCTCTGAGGAGTGCCCCAAGATCGTGTCGAGCTGCCGCGACATCCTCAAGGCGCAGCCGGATATCGATGAAGGGGTCCGTCTGGTAATCGGAGGCCTGCAGACGACCGAGCGGAACCTCGAGGTCACCATCGATGCCGTCGCGAAGCGCTGCGAGCGCCGGCTCGCGGAGGCGGTCGATCTCAAGGAGAAAGTGCTTCCGGAGCTGGCTAGGTCCTTGGCCAAGATGGACAAGAACGACAAGGGATACGATGTGATGCGGAGAGAATTCCAGCGGCAGGACATGAGATACCGCAACCATGTCTTTCTGGCCAAGTTCTACGCAGCGGTGCTCAAGACGTACAAGACCATCGGTCAGGCCATCAACAGCTACGGGGGGACGATCGAGCACGTTACGGAGATCTCAGACCAGCTCTTCTTGACCGTTGAGAGCACTAAGGAACTGGTCAGTGACGTCGTTGCACTCAACCAGGAGGCCGCTGCCTGGCTCCATAATATCGAGCAGCTCGTCGGGGACTCTGGCCACTTGAGGATCCTGGTCGGGCAGGCCAAGGACGTGATGGTCAGAGTGAATGAGATGAAAGAAGTTCTTGAGATCGTCCAGAGCATGTTGACTGAAAACGAGAGTCTTCTGGGAGCTGTTGCGGAACTCGAGGTGGACCCGCTTGCACCGGCTGAGAAGGGTCCCGATGGCAGCACGAAGACGATCACACTGGACGACAGGATAGAGGCTTGGAGGAAACGATAAGGAGGTCACCATGTCTAGGTCAGTAACTCGAAGGAGGGGAATGATGAAGACGGGGCTCTTGCTAGCTGTCCTGGTTGCCGCGATCACAGGCATGCCTCTTCTCTGCTGGTCAGCGGATAGCCCCCTTGGCGGACTCGAGGCCGCCCTCCAGTCGCTTACTTACCCTACGGAGAAGGAGCCTCGCACCTCCGATGCCGTAGGCCAGTACTCAGCAGCGGAACAGAACTTCTCGTCCCTCAGAGAGGAGGAGCTAGCTGAGGACATCGCCGTCTGCGAGGCAAATGTTGCTCGGTACAAGGAACTGGTACAGAAGCACAGTGGCAATGCTGAGCGGCTCAGAGAGATCCTTGCAGGGGACAAGCTGGACGTACAAGCCGCGCTGGTATTCCTAAGGGACAAGGAGCGGAACGTCCCAGAGGAGACGCTAGCGCGGGACATGGACACCGTGATGGCAAGTAGATCCCGCCTCGTGGACGAGTTGAAGGCCCGGCTTGAGTTTGAGGAAATGGCAGTTGCGGATTTCCGCGACAAGCTTGAGGAGAAGGAGGCGAAGCTTGTGATGCTCAAGGAGGAGCAGCTGCGTAGGAGCATGGAGGCGCAGATCCTCGGAGAAAGCGCGTCAGACGGCTTTGGATCTGCGGGTTCCCATGTGAACCCACACGCCCAGGCGATTGCGAACCGGGAAAGAGAAGCGTTGGCGAAGGCGCACCGACTTGCGGAGCAATTCGTTCACTCGCGGCGCGCAGCCATGATCAAGCACATCGTCCTGCCCGTACCTGAAAGAATCGGCTCGCAGCAGGACCCCGGCCACCCACTGCAGAGGCTTCTCGATGAATCCAAGCAAGGTGCAGAGCACGCTGACTGAGAGGTGAGGCATGTTGACTGAAAATGCGATAACCGGCTTCCTCGGATCCGCAGGAGTCATTGGCGTCCCGCTTGTCTGCGTCGGCATCCTCGGCGTGGCAGCCGCTTTTCGAGAGACACTGATTCGGCTGGGGCGCCGCCGGGCACGAAAGTCCGACGCGAGACGCAAGTTCGGTGCTTGGCTGCAGAACTACAGTGCGAATCACGCAATCCAGTTCAGCCACGCGGTCAGGGATGATCCAGCCGTGAGTGTTGCTGCAGAGGCTCTTCGAAGCGGGTTCAGCAAGGAGAGTATCCAGCAGAAAGCGCAACAGTGCAGTGCTTCCAATGGAGACCTTCTCATGAATGGCGCCGTAGTCTTGTCGCCTATGTTCGGACTCTTGGGAACGGTGCTGGCGATGATATCGATGGCGCCGTTCTTCGGCTCCTTCAGTCTTGAGAAGACGCCTTTAGTGATGGAGTCCATCTTCGAAGCACTTCTCACTACCGGCTACGGCCTGCTCGTCGCACTATTCATCAGCGCCTGGAGATTCTTCGTGGTGATGCCATTGAAGGAGTCGGAGACTCGAGATGTTGCCGACTTCCTGAGCGGAGTTGCCCAAATAGTGAAGGCGAAGGCTGCCGCTCGTGTTCGGAAGGAGGGGAGGAGTGCATCGCGCACAGAGTGACTTCGTGAGTTCTGTGGTCGAAGGGGTGTTGGGCTCCGGTGCGAGTTCCGCGGACGCTCACGAGAAGTTCGAGCTGGGCCCGATACTGGATGTGATCTTCATTCTCCTGATTTTCCTTGTGGTGTTCATCGTGAGCGTGACTCTCAACACAGAAGCTGCTGACGGTGTTCGCCTGACGCTACCGGAGGTATCGACAGACCATCGAGAAACACTGCCAGGGAAGGAGAGGAGAGCGGTTATCAGCATCAGCCGGAGCGGAGAACTTCACATCGATGGGAATGCGATATCTCTTGAAGGGATGAGTCAGGCTCTGAAACAGCTGGAGGATGACACGGCGATCGTGCTCCGTGGGGAAGCGGACTCTGATTGGCAGCAGGTGACAGAGGTCATCGCGAGGATCAAGGAGGCCGGGAAGAAGAAGCTCTTCCTGAAACTCCAACCTTCGAAAGGAGGAATGAGCATTGAATGAGACGAGAACGAAGGCCCGCTATGGCCGAGCCACAATTCTTGCCTTGGTGGGTGCGTGTGCGGTGAACATAACGTTCATGGCAATGTTGGCGCCGGACAAGACCGTGTCCTCTGACGCTCGTCGGACGGGTGAAATCGCGGCCTATGTAGTGCGAGAGTCAGCTCCGAGGCCGGAGATCCAGAGCGAGGACGTGCGCGAAAAGCTCTCTGAGGAGCCGAAGGCGAAGGACTCAACTCGGTCAGTGGAGCGGCCCCCTGTGGCCAAGGTCACGGGCATAAGCGTGCCCGCAGGAGAAAAAGCTCTCCCCAAACTGGATGAAGCCGGCGTGCCTCAGAAAGCACTCCCTGTGCCGACGAATCCGAAGCCGCAAGGAGCCCAGATGAGCCAGTCTGTCTGGAAGCAGCCGAAGCAACCTTGGATGAGCACCGTGAACGAGGCGACGGTGATCGAGAAAGGCGTGGCCCTCAGGGGGCGTGATCTCACCTCACGCGAGACCCTCTCTGCCAATGCCAAATCCGATGACGTCGGGCATGGCGACGGGTCCTCGGCGATTGCGAAAGCCCCGTATGAACGCGCGAGCGATAAGGGAGTCGAAACGGACATGGTTACGCTTGAGCTGAGCGAGGATGAGAACTTCGACGCAGCCCTGCGCTCTCTGGGGGGCAAGATCGTCGTGGTCTACTTCGCCGAGGACAAGCGTTCGCCCGCTGAGTACTTCGAGTTCAACGAAGTGTCGGGCTCCTTCACCCCCTCTCGACGGCTGCCTAAGGGATACTCAGTGGAAGGCCACATGCTGGACCAATTCGCCCGCTTCTATGGTATGAAGGCACGGGCAATGGATGAATTTGACCTGAGCCCGGAGAGAACGAGTATCGTAGTCGTATTCCCGGTGTCCGAGGCGATGAGGATGGAAGAGCTTAAGGCGTCGACGATTCAAGCCCTACACCCAACGAAGGTCATCGCCCTGCATGGCGCATTCAAACGAAACGGTAGTGGCTTTGAGTTGTCCCTGCAGAGCGCGCTATCTGATTCGGGCGACCTGATTCCGCTCACTGGAGGATGAACATGCGAGGCGTAGCCGCTGTTATCCTGGTGCTGGTGCTTCTGCGCGTGGTTCAACTCCTCGTCACATCCGAACAGGCGGGGTCCGAAGATCGCCCGCTTCACAACTCTGGGAGCGGCGCTCCAATTGAGGATGATCACGGATTGAAGCCGGAGGAGGGGGCGCTTGCCGCACGAGGCCTCCAGGCTGAAGCGGCGGCAGCACTCAGCAAGCTTCAAAAGCACAAGACCAGGCTGGAAAGTGCTGCTGGCTCGATGAACGAACAGTACGTGCACCTGCAGACTACTCTGGCGGCGGTCGAGGACTCGATCTTGGAGGCATGGCAAGTGGTAGTGGATAACACAGTTGCCTGTAACCAGACGCAATTGTCTCCTGGCTCGACTCGACAGCCGACTGTGAAGAACGACCTCGCAGCAGATGAGGGGCAAACTCAGGGGAATGCGCTTGAACAAGCAACGAATATCCTTGCGGACAGCTCTCGAGTTCAAGGCATTACACACGAAGTACGGTTTGACGGAGGTGCCCAATGACATGGCGCGCCCTTATCGTCGTTCTCTGCCATGCCGCACTTGTCCTTCACTTCGGCTGCGGCAACCAGAGCCGACCCGTCGCTGAAGTAGCGGGGGCGGAGACGGAGCAATCGGTGGAAGCGTTGTCGGGGGCAGCACACCCTGCGTCCACTGCTGGTTCGGCCGGTGTGACCCAACGCCCAGAACCGGTCGCTGAAAGCAGCGGCATTGCTGGATTGTCAGGGGAAGCTCCGCGGATCGTCACAAGAACGGTTGAGTGCGTGAGCCCCCCCGACTTCTCGATTGCTGAAAAGGACTATCACAGCGGCGCACTAGTGCGCCCGAACTCTCGGATTGAACCCATGCCTCAACGCGACACGGCTGGCGCGGAACTCGACGAACTCGAGCTTGAAATAGAGAGGATCTCAACGGAGATACGGAAGGCGGCAGATAAGGCTCACCAGCCCGCTGCCCAGCGTACGGAACAGCGGGGCGTCACCGTGTTTCCGGATGTCGACTCGGAGCCTGAAGATTGAGGAGGTGATTACGGATGGGACCGGTGGATATCGGACTAATAGCCCTGATCGGAGCATGCGGACTTCTGGGGCTGCTCGACGCTGGCAGGCGTCTGATGGGATTCCTGTTTGGACTGATGTTCGGATGCCTCGCGGTCGCCGTGGTTGGTATCGCCCTGCTCGACGGACCGTGGTCGGAGAGCACTCAGGCAATCGTCCAGGGATCCGCGGTGCTCAGGGTCCTGGCGGGGAGCATGTCTGAATTCCTGAGGGACGTGTCCGTCTCGCGTATTTGATGGAAGCACGCTCTCCAGAGCCAATGGAGGTCTAATGACAATGCATCTGTGCTTGGTTGGGGGCAGGCTGGCGATACCGGCACTGGCTGCAGTGCTGCTAGGCAGCATAGTACCTCCCGAAGCACCTTCGTGGATGGCAATGTTCGAGTCTAGCCCGGCCTTGCCTGGCTGGGAGATCGCGTACGCATCTTCCAGCCCTCTGGAAACACACGGGGCGCCGAGCACCGGAACCCCGGACTGGGAAACGGTTGGGGATTCGTGGCCCAGGATACGGCGGATGGAGCGGAACCTAGACCTTCTTGTCGATGAGTTGGACGAAATACACGAATCGATTGGAAGTGACTTGGGAGAACTGTGGCAACAGGACAGTGTGCTTGCCCGGTGCCTGCTGCGTCAGAGAATTGCTCACAACGAGCTAGTACGCCTTGCGACGGTTGTCCTCGCCGGTCATGCATTATGGATGTTAGTGTTCACTGTCCTGAACGTGATGGTGATGCTAAAGGGATCAAGGAAGACGGGCAAGCTCAGGACACCGAATTATGAGATAGGACCTGGTACTAACGCTGGGGGCATGTCACCCAGTCTGGATGCCGTAATACGTCCGCCAAGCCGTGAAGAGGGGGAACAGGAGAAGCCAGGGAACTCCATTGTGCTCGAGGCATCGCATGATGACTGGCGGAAACTGAATGATGACGAATTGCTGGAACTGGCGAGGCCGCGGTTCCCAAGCCTCTACAGACGGTACCAATCTGATGCGCAACGGCTCAGGAAGCTCAGCGATGAAGTGAAAAGGTGGTGCTGGATGTACGAGCTCTACAAGACATACAGAGCCTGACTGATCCCCAAGCCATGAGTTGCTATAATGGCTCGTCGCTCTTTCATCGTATCATGTCAACCATAGCCTGGTGGGCTTCCCTCGATAGACAGTGCGAGGTCGTGCTTGAAACATCGGGGCATCCTCCCGATAATTATCATAGTGAGTCTGGGCAGTGCGAGACGCGTGGAATCTCTGGCATCCATAGGCGAGGAGGATTTCTTGCGTTGTCCCTGATAGGGAGGAACCCGAAGGACTTCTCTGGTGCGACGCAGCTGGTGCATATGGCGCTTGAGACCGTTCAAGCGGAACGTTCGCTATTTGCTCTGCCAACTGAACCTGGCCTTCCACAGCTTTTTGGGAGCGATTACCCAGGGTCCGACTTCCTTTACCACGACTATACGATCTACCGTCACGACCTCTTACACTCCTTCCCCGCGACCGCTGGGCGGGTGGGGCTCCATTTCGCTGCTCGCCTTGATAGTGGCTCACCCTTACACGACGTAGCGGTAGTATATCTGCCGAAGGGAAAAGAACTGATCCGCTTCGTTTTCTCGGCAGTCAGCGACGCGCTTGAGCCCAGTGCTCGGGTGTTGATCGTGGGGGACAAGAGGAGTAGTATCCGCTCGATCAACTCCGTCATCCGAACGTACTTTGGAGACCCGCTGTCATCCCGCTACGGGCGGCACTGTGTACTGATCGAAGCACGGAGGGCCGCTGCCCCTATGCCATTTGACGGAAGGAAAAGCTATGTGGTCAAATGGTCCCGTACGGAGTTTGGTGTCGTGACGTTGCCTGGAGTGTTTAGCTATGGGAAGCTAGACAGCGGGACCAAGTTCCTGCTGGAGAATCTCCTCACGAGCGGATTGGAATTCCAAAGCGCTCTGGATTGCGGATGTGGCGGAGGTGTCATAGGGACTGCTCTCAAGTTGATTCATCCGAGCAGAGATATTGAATTCGTCGACTCGAACATCATGGCTCTTGAATCCACGCGAGAGACGTTGAGGAGAAACGACCTGGAGGACTGCCACGTCTATCCATCTGATGTGTTCTCAGATGTTCGCGGCCAGTATGACCTCATTGTGTCGAACCCTCCGTACCACACGGGGCTTGCAACGGACTACTCGGTCACAGAGCGCCTGGTCGGTGAAGCCAATAGATATCTTACCAAGTCCGGCCGTCTCATGATTGTAACCAATGCCTTTTCCAAATATGCTTCTCATCTTAGGAACAGTTTTCGGGAAGTCGAAATGGTAGCTAGAAGGCGACAGTACAGAGTCATCGTGGCACATGGTGGCTAGACACTATTGGAAAAACGGCGTGACTCGGGGAAGGCTGAGGCTGCGGCTTGTTGAATTCCATGTCGTCCACCACTGCAATCTGAGATGTAGGGGATGCGCGCATTTCTCGCCGTCGGCTCAGCCCTGGCACATAACGCCAGGCGAGCTCATGTCGGATGTGACCTTAGCCGGAAACCGACTGGACCCGATCTATGTGCACATTCTCGGCGGCGAACCCCTCCTGCACGCCCACCTGGCCCATCTGATACCGATCTTCCGGGAAGCGTTTCCTCAGTCAACGATGAAGTTGGTGACCAACGGTGTGCTCTTGCACCACTCGTCTCCGGCACTGTTGGACACTCTGGCTCACAACAGAGTCATCTTGGCCGTTAGCCTATATCCAGATGTTGCGCTGTCAAAGCGGGAAATTGTCAACCTCTGCGCTGATCGCGCCGTGCCAACTGAGTTCTGGAATCAGCAGACGTTTCTTGATTTCATCGATCCTACCGGTACCTCGGACCCCAAAAGAGCTCGGGCCACGTGCCCGATGGCCGATGCCTGCAACGTCCGAGCAGGCCGCCTGTACCCGTGCCCGGTGTCAGCATGGGCTGACCTAGGCGGACTAGATTGGAATCCCGAAGACGGCGTCCCCCTCACAGCTCCAATCAGCAAGATCCGCAAGAGGGTGAGTAGGGCGAACACAACTTCGTGCTGTAAGTATTGCAGGACTTCACCGGCACGGATACCCCACCGGATGTTACCAACACAGGAGAGGGAGGCCCGTCATAAACATGCGTAGTGAGACTGACATTGTCATTGCGTGCTGCCGTGACGAAGCTGATTTGATCTCGGCATTTATTGACTTCTACGTCGAACAAGGCTTTGACTGGGTCTGTCTCGTCGACAACGGCAGTCAGGACAGGACGACGTTTCAGATAGACCAGCATCCTTTTCGAGACAGGACACTTCTTTTTCGTGATCCCCGGTTAGGGTACGTCAAGCGTCTCCTGGATTACTACAGCATGTTTGCTGAACACGCTTCGCGGTGGGTTTTCTTCGTGGACGTTGACGAGTTTGTTTTGATCCCGGGGGGGATAAAGGCATACGCGCACGAATTGAGTCCGAAAGTGACTGTGCTGCGCTTACCAGTGGCAGAGATGCTACCCGAAATGGATGCTTGGCCGCCACGTCATCCGTTGCTTACGGGGCGCAGAGAGGCAAAGTTCCAGAGCGAGGAGAAAGTGGTGTGGAAGAAGTCAAATGTCAGCAAGATATATTGTGGGAAGCACGAAGTCGAAGTGGATCCCTACGTCTCTCATCGCGACCCGCGGGTCTTCATCCGTCATTACCATACGCGTTCGAAGCGGCAGTTCCGCCGGAAGTTGATCAACCGAATCGAAACAGACTCGGCTATTTCAAGTATCGAGACAGCCCGACTCTCGCTGTTCTCTCAGCGGCGGAGGGAGGAGTGGGTGGAAAAGTCCCACTATTCGCTGAAACCAGGTGGGTGGGAAATGGAGAGGCGGAGACTAGAGAGCGTTAATTGGATCCATGACGACGCTGTCGCGGCGTGGTTTGCCGGTCAGAGAAGCGGGGCTGAATCATTGCGGCTTTCTCCCGTAATATCCATCCCTATTGGAAAGAGAGTGTGGCAGAGTTTCTGCGTACGGGAACTACAGGTTAGCGAGGGGCACACGGGTGACGAGCATCTAGTCTTGGTGTTAACTGCCGGCAAGAGATCATCACGCTTGAGTCGTAAGCTCTTCGCAGGGCGCCGAGACGTGCCTGTTAGGATTCATTCCGAGTGCTTGTTTAGTGATGTTTTCGGAACTAGCCGGTGCGATTGTGGCCGTCAACTCGCCGCAGCTATGAGGCGGATTGAGGAAGTCGGCTTCGGGGTAATAATCTATTTGCGTCAGGAAGGGCGTGGAATAGGCCTTTTCGACAAGGTGAGGAGTCTAGCGGTTCAGGAGGGGGACAGTTATGCGCGCAATGAAGCATTGGGGCTGGACGGCGATTGTCGCGGCTACAGGCTGGGAGCAAGGATCCTGCGCGGCCTCGGCGTGCGGTCGGTTAGTTTGATGACCGGCAACCCAGCAAAGGTCG
This sequence comes from uncultured Thermotogae bacterium, assembly GCA_964504085.1. Lineage (GTDB taxonomy): Bacteria > Bipolaricaulota > Bipolaricaulia > UBA7950 > UBA9294 > CAZDDA01. Next base: position 19,741 of record CAZDDA010000002.1, read on the forward strand.
GCGCATTAAGGGCAGCGGGAATCAAAGCTACAGTCTATAACGGGACGTGTCCGTCAGACCTTTCGCCAGAGGCCGCGGCGGAGATTGCGGCCAAGCTGAAGCGCGGCTTCATATACGGCCCCGAGTGTTTACACACTGAGCGGTGCGACCGCAGCAAACGCACGGCTCAGTGAGGGGGGAAGTTTCATGAGTGATCCTCTCGTATCAGTGATCATAGCCTCCTACGATAGACCGCTTTTTCTGAAGAAGCGGTCCATACCGTCGGTGCTCCGACAGAGCTACGAGAAGTGGGAGGTGATCGTAGTGGGAGATGGACCCGCTGATGATTCACTTCGTCGCGCCACAGAAAGCTTCTCCGATCCCCGGATTCGTTACGCTCAGATAGCACGCCCCGACTATTCTGGATTGTCGGAGAAGCAATTCTGGCATGTTGCTGGCGCTGAAGCGCGCAACCATGGCCTCGGTTTAGCTCAGGGGGAGATCATCGCCCCGTTAGACGATGATGACGAATTTCTTCCTAGCCATCTGTCAGACTCAGTGGATGCACTAAGAGATGAGTACGATTTGGTTTATGGATGTGTAGTGGTCCGTGATATGGGGACAGGTGAGGAGCACCTCGACTTGTTCCCGTGGGAAGATCGGCAAACGCAAGCGCTGTTCTTGCAACGAAACATCATGTTCCACTCATCGGTGTGCTATTCCCGCCGTTTCGCTCACCTTCGTTATCCGCTCCATGTTGCTATCCCCTCAGACTATGGGCTATTTGTCAGCATGTATCGAGCGGGTGCCCGATTCAGGAGTCTTCGTAATCCCCAAATCATCTACTATGGTGACAGTCTCACGACTTCAGTCAGAGTATCTGTCCCTTCACTGCCACCTATCGAAGAGGTGAATCGGAGCATCGAGAAGATTTTCAAGTCCAGGATGCTTTCTAATCACGGCCCGTACTGCGAAGCCTTGGAGAAAGCCGTCGCTGAGTATGTTGGTGTCTCGCATGCAGTTGCTGCGCCTAGCGGAGACGTCGCTCTGATGCTTGCCTATCGTGCTCTGAGGGAATCGGGGATTGGGCCTAAGCGCAAAATCATAATGCCCAGTTACACCCATCCCTCCACGGCCAACGCTGCAGTCTGGAACGGTCTTGAGCCCGTTTTCTGCGATATTGAACCTAGCACCCTATGTCTCTCGGTCAGGACGGTGGAGCGGGCCGTTGCGCCGGACGTAGCTGCAATCGTGGCTGTTCATGCCCATGGGAACCCGTGTGAGATGGTGACCCTTGAGCAGCTAGCGGATGATCTCGGCCTTCTTCTGATTTCGGACGCAGCTGCTGCCTTCGGCGCCACTCTCGGGGGACGGAGAATTGGCAGCTTCGGAGACATGGAGGTGTTCAGTCTCAGTGGCACCAAAGTTCTCACAGCCGGCGAGGGAGGCATGATCTGTTGTGAGGACGGGCGCATCGCCGAGACCCTCAGACACATCGGGAATTACGGGATTTGCCGCGAATACATATGCGAAACGCAGGGACTGAATGGCAAGATGGCGGAACTCCCGGCGGCTTTGGCGCTGGCCAGCCTGCCTTTTCTTGAGAACTGGTTGACGAAGCGAAGAGAGGCTGCACAAAAGTATCAGAGTGCGCTTGCTGACATTCCGGGACTGCGGTTACAGCGAGCGGTGTCAGATACTGCTAAAAGTTGCTGGAAGGACATGCCCCTGGTGCTATCCTCCGCAGAAGCCGCGGGCAGACTTGCAGAACGGTTGCGGGTGTATCGGATTCAGAGCCGGCCATACTACCGGCCTCTGCACCGTATGCCGGCCTTTGCCAAGTTCGCACAACCGGGTCTGAGGGAGACAGAACGTTTGGCTGATTGCGTGCTATGCGTTCCTCTTTACGGCGATGTGCTCGGTGATACGGTGGACCTAGTATGCGATGTAGTGAAGGAAGTGCTAACTTGAGCAAACGTCTAGTACTCTTGTTCTTGTGCGGCGGCCGCAGGGTAAAGTTGCTTAGGAGTTTTCGAGATGCGCTTGAGGCGATAGGTGGCGGCCGCATTGTAGTTACTGACACTGAACGTAGGGCTGCTGCGACATTCGTTGCTGACAGAGCGTATACTGTGTCCCCTTGTGCAGAGACAGACAGGTTCGTGGACGAGGTTGCGGATATCTGCATCAAGGAGTCAGTTTCTGCAGTTATTCCGCTGAGATCCATTGCAGTCGTTGCCATCCCTTATATGAGAGGTCGCGTCGAGGCGCGGCTTATATCGGGCGATGATTACACAATTGAGACTTGTACTGACAAACTTCGAACAGCTGAACATTTCATCGCGTGTGGCCTGCGTACGCCGGATGTGGTCCTTCGGCCAACCGGGCGTCTCCTGCCACTGTTCTGTCGTCAACGGCGAGGAGAAGGGTCGCGGGATGCCTTCTGTGTGCGCACAGCGGAGCAATTGACCGCGGCAATGCACGGAGGGAACCGGCTTTTCACGCGGTACTTGAGTGGAATGGAGTTCAGTGTGGACTGCTACAAGGACTTCCAGGGCCGTGTTGTAGCCATCGTTCCGCGAGAGCGACAGCGGGTACGTGCCGGAGAAGTTGAACGAGCGATGACTCGACACATACCCGGCTTGGTCGAGGAGACTGCTCGCGCGCTTTCGAAACTGGATTTCATAGGGCCAGCAACGGTCCAAGCGATCTGTGTTGACGGAACTTTCCACTTCACTGAAGTTAATCTGCGTTATGCTGGCGGCGTAACGCTCTCGTTTGCCGCTGGGATGAAAAGCCACGAATGGCTTGTTGGCGAACTGGCAGGCCATTCTGTGGAACGCCCCGCGGCCATATTGTGGGACTTAGGGATGTCTCGCTACGACGAGGAATATTACTTTCGCGAATAACGAGGAGATGGATCTTGACGGACATCGTCTTGGCTTGCTGTCGTGACGAAGCAGACATAATCGAGACATTCGTGCTCTATTACCTGGAGATGGGGTTTGATGAGGTATACATTTTCGACAACGGGAGCGTTGACGGGACGGGGAAAATTCTCGAAGAGTTGGCAACCAGCGGACTCCCGGTGTTTGCTGAAAGGGACCCCCGCCTCGGATACGAACGCTTCCTTACGGACTACTACCTCTCCGCTGGAAGACGGGCAGGTGCACGCTGGGTATTTTTCGTTGACTGTGACGAGTTTATCCTCTTCCCCGGGCCTGCCAAGAACTACCTGGATGCCTTGCCAAGCTGGGTCAATTGCCTGCGTCTCCGACAGAAGGAGATGTACCCCCGGCTCAACGAGCCTTCGGGACAGGGTGAGTTCCTTCTCTCGACGCGGTCTCAGGTCGGCTTCAATGACACCACGAAAGATGTTTCCCGTTTTGACCCGAAGGCTAAGGTACATGCGGGGAAACACCTCATATCATTCAGTGACCGACGTGCCATGTGCCCGGACGACATCTTTATCCGCCATTACAAGTATCGGACGCTAGATCAGGCAAGGCGAAAAGAGCTAAACAGAGTCCAGTCCCACTCATCATATTCGGATGAAGAGATTATGCGGCTCTCAGCGTTTGGATTGGATAGAACCCGCCGTTGGTTTGAAACGTGTCGAGACGAGCTAGCCACAGAGGCATGGCGGAGTCGGTTTTCTTTGGAAATGCCTGCGACAGAGGACCTTGAACTGGCCGCGTGGGCCGCAGGCTTCCTCGAGCGGCGAGGTAGGCGGTCGGTATCTAGAGCGGACTCCGGTAGCGATCGTACGTAGGAGCCATGTTGGCCTCGGAAAGTCAGGCATGCGCCGGAAGGGAAGCTGCCTTCTTGCATGCACACGCGATCTTGCTCGTGCACGAGGCTACGCCGCGAGAGATTGCCTGCTAGCGGGGAAGGGCTGCGATTTGTCTATTAGGAGCGGGCGCGTGAATGCAGCTCGGACGCAGATCTCGGTCGTGACTCCAGTCAGAGACGATCCACGACTCGTGAACGCATTGTGCTCCGTGCCCGCGGACGTTGAATTGGTTGTCGCAATGACCCGTCCGTCGGAACGCACCCGCCGCGTCGCCTGCAGGTTCGAGAAGAATCGGCCCAATGTGAAAGTGTGTGAAACGAACGAGGTGGGCATGGCCGCAGGGGTGAATCTGGGCGTCAGGGCAGCCTCTCATGAGAAGATGGTCATACTGGATTCGGACTGTACCCTGACCGCAAGAACGCTGGAGGTCTATGCTGCTGCTCTCAACGAAGCTGAATTCGTTCGTGGAAAAACGTTTGTGCGTCGGTCGGGTGGTTGGTCCAGGTTTGCGGGGCTAGGCCAGGAGGAGCTGAACCTTGTTTTTGCACGGTGCGCGCGACTTATAGGTCCTTCCATTGCATTCCGCAAGAGCGCTTTCTTGGGTCTGGGCGGATACGATGAGCGCTCGGGAGCATCCTGCGATCACGAGTTCGTATTGCGAATGGAGGAGCGTGGAATCCGTACCCATTTCGCGCCCGAGGCAGTTGTGTGGCACCAGCCTATTACTTTCAAGATCGATTGCTGCTCACACATCGGGTATGGGCGAAGCATGAGGTACATAGACGTAAAGAGGGGCTCCCTGTATGGTCTCCGTGTCTGCTTGTTGAGATGGTATCCGCAGACGCTCGCATTGAAACTTGTCCGGCGCGGACCGCTTTCCGTCATCAGGTCGATTCTTATGGGAGCTGCCATGTTGTACGGGTACGGGAACGAGATAGTTGCAAAGAAGCTGGAGTTCTCATCGAGTGAAGTCGCGAGAGATATATGAAGCTGTGCGGAACGCATTTCAGCTCCCGCCGGGTTGGGATAGTGGGGCATGGCGACACGACGTGATCCTGGCAAGCGGGCTCACTGCCCTAGCTGCCGAAGCGACACTCCTGGATGCCGTGGGCAGTACCTCGTGTGTTCTGCGCGATCCGATGGTGCTGAAGAACTATCTTCGTCAGAAGCGGAAAGGTATTATTGGATGTTCGTTCTCATGTCGCACAGCCGAGGTGCTCGACGGTTTGGCGTTGGCGCGGGCTCATGGGTTAGAAACATGCCTGGTAGGTGCTCGACTCACGCGCGAGCCGGACGTGCCTCTGCCTTGCATTGAAATGCCGCTCCCTCTTCGACATGTTGCATTTTGCGCTGTACTGCCTCATTTGCTAGGGAGGCGTTCTTCTGTCAACTCAGTTCCTCCCAACGCGCGACTCTTTCGATTCCTGAAGGCTGTGTTACTTGCCGACCTGGTCCCGTTGTTTGCATCGTCAGGCAGGGGATTCCACGTAAGCTGCCTGGTGGCCTATTGGCTCGAATTTCTGCGTCGCCCAGCTTTTCAGATTGAGTTTCCTCGATGGACTCACGACCTGCTGTGGACAGTGGCGAGTCGTTGTCGTGAAAACTTTGCGTACATACTTGAAGCTCCCGTATCAGATTTGTCTGACGGACGGTTTAGGCAGGTGGTAAACCTGATGGATAGGACAAAGGCGAAGTACCTCGTGCTTGAGAACACCGAAGCGGGTTGCGCAGGGGGGCACGTAGGCAACCTTCTTATGTACGCGGATGGATACTATGATATAGCGTGCGAAGTGGGACTCGACCTGTGTACAGAACTCCGATTCGGACCCTCGGAGGAGACGGACCCGTAATGAGTGAGCTTGAGTGGCGCGAGAGATCTCGACGTGTCTTGCATCGCTGCTATCCTTCCTTCGCCGAAGGTTCAGGCGAGCTGCTTCGTAGCTGCCCTTGGTTCTATGTCAGCGGACAAGGGGCGCGGCTCTACGCGGAGAATGGGGAAGCCTACCTAGACCTAGAGATGGAACGCGGACCGAACATACTGGGCTACGGACACCCGGTTATCCGAGCGGCCATCGAGGAACACGCCAAACTTGGCGTTCAGACCGCGATGTTTCACAGGTTCGAGGTGGAAGTTGCGGAAACGCTCGTCGAGCTGATACCTTGCGCGGAACAGGTGGTTTTTGCCAAGAACGGTTCGGACGTATGTGCAGCAGCAGTGCGCTTGGCGCGCACCGTCACAGGACGGGAGCTCATTCTTTCGAGCGGATTCCACGGCTTCCATGACTGGTACGTTGCAGACCACGGGTGGCCGAACGGGTTTCCAAACTCCTGGCGAGGCTTTGTAAAGGACTTTGAGTTGAACGATTTCGACACGCTCCGCAAGTTGACAGACGAGTGCGGAAGGGACGTTGCAGGCATAATCATTGAACCCGCACATCGCCACATGCCGGCCCCAGGATTTCTTGAGGCAGTTCGGGATCTCGCTAACCAATGGGGAGCACTCTTGATTTTCGATGAAGTAGTCACCGCATTCAGGCTTCACATGACAGGGGCGCAGGGACTTTTCGGAGTCATGCCGGACCTTACCTGCCTGGGAAAAGCCATGGGGAACGGCTATCCGATCAGCGCGCTCGTTGGACGCAAGGACGTCATGAAGCATCTGGGGGAGACCTTTTTTTCAATGACGTATCAGCATGACAGCCTCGGATTCGCTGTGGCTCGCGCATGCCTTTCATACCTTCGTGATAACGAGGTGACTGGGCTCATCTCCGCAAGAACCAATGCGCTCAAGAGTGTATTCAATGAAGCCGCTATTGCACACGAGGTCCCTGCAAGGGTTCTGGGATCTCCTGGGAGACTTGATTTTGACTTCCCTCCAATTGGGGAACTATCAAGTGTCAAGCAGGCAGAGCTGTTCTGCCAGGTCTTGCTGGAGAGCCATGTTTTGCCGGCAACATCTGCGTTTCCTTGTGAGCAACTCTCCGAAGCTGACATCGCACAGGCAGGCGAGGCCTTTCGACTCGCAATGCGTAGGATAAGGGAGAGCTTGAGGTAGATACTGGCGTCCTTCCGCAAACTCGGTTCGTGCCTCATTTGACAACATGATTGTAGGTCTAACTGCCGAAGATCCTATCCATCTGTCCCTGCTGTGAACACTAGCCTCTCCCTCCCATGAAAACGTCTGTCAAATGTTCTTTGAAGAGGAACCCTTCGGTCCCTTTGGGACAGTCCGGCGGTCTTGATTCACGACCACATACCTGCTACGCTTCTGGTGAAGCTCAGCCCCGATAAACTCCATGAGCGACGTCTCCTTTCAAAAGGGGCCCTCCGAATACATACTTGCCGGTATCTTACCGGCAATGCCCCTATAGAGGCTCGTCGCTCTTTCATCGTATCAAGTCCGATTGGTGTCAAAGAAACTCAGCTTCCGGGACATGTTCATGGGGGCGCCACAGGCCTTTCTTCTTGTCATTCTAGTTGTCGATTGCAGGCCAGCCCCCAGTACGCTATCCTCTTATCGTGCAGCAGCCTGACAACAGTTAGTGGCGGAAGCACCACTTGGGCGGTCTTAATGCCGAGAGAACTGTCAAGTAGGCGTTCACGGAAGGAACCTAGGCGCGACGGGCCGAATGGGTATAAGGTTGGCCCTGGAGGCGACCCATGTGGACCTTAGGGCCTTTCGAGATGCTCATCATTATAGGCGGGGTGCTCTGTGGCATCGTGGTGATTCTACGGCGACGTCGAAGACGAGTTCGCGAACAGGTAGCCCGACGAGTCACCGGGGAGCGAGCTTCCAGCAGCAGAGCTGACAAGGCTCTGCTGGATTACGTAAACAGCCGGATCAACACGGGTGCTCGCAAGATAGAGATACCTGCGCAGCTTGTGGCTGGCGCCAGTGAGGAGTGCCTCGAGGAAATGCGTCGCCTACTCAAAGTAGCCGGCGTGGAAGCGGGGATTGTGGACGGAGAGCAGCTTTTCAGCAGCGGAGCCGATAGGGCTCTCCTGGATCATGTGAACAGCCACATCAACACAGGTGCTCGCAAGATGATGATACCTACACACCTTGTCGGCGGCGCCAGTGAGGAGTGTCTGGTAGAAATGCATCGCCTGCTCAAATCAGCTGGCATGGAAGCGGAGATTCTCGGCTGAATATGGGGTGCACCGTGTCACCCTTATCCTTTCAGCCGAGTCCAGATGGCCGTATGGTCAAGAGCAAGCGAAGTTGGCTCAATCTCAAACCGCCCGACTGTTTTCCCTGACGCGGGGAAACAGCGTAGCAAATCAGGAAGAAGCTGAGCAGCGCGAGCAGCAGGTCTTGTGCCCCCGGAAAACCTATCGGTGCGTCTCTTCTCCGCAGACCGCCCCACAGCACTGTAGAGCACGAGAGAGGGCCGGCAATTTTGCGTGAGTGTCTCTCACCGTGATTTCTCTGAATGTGCGTCCTGCGTTCTTGAGAGCGTGTCAGGGCCGAGAGCACGCCGGGCAGTAGGATGTTTGACCTAGCGTGGCCGAGAGAGGACGGTTTTAGGACTAAAACCCGCAACAAAATGCCCGACGTTCTGGCACAAGATGCTACATGTATGTGCAATTCAGAAAAGGACTTATGGCGTAAGTGCTTGTCAAAAGAGGACTTGCGGAATCGCCCGATCTTATCTTCAGGACCTAGTGGGCATTCATGCCCTTGGGGGTTCGAATCCCCCCTTCGGCAC
>CAZDDA010000003.1:0-7538 GCA_964504085.1 uncultured Thermotogae bacterium
GAACTCAGATCATGGTTGCATCACCTCCCTTCTCTAGCTAGTGTTTCAGATTGCCCATGCGCGTGTTCACCACGCCCTCGAAAATCGCCCGATAGGTTCGCTTTCTTCACGCATCTGTAATGGTGGAAACTCGTACTTGGCCTGGGTCTCAATCAGGAGCTGTAGGATGTCGGGTTCTCCGGAAAGGCGAGTTGTCCAGGAAGCCTGTCAGGGCAGTCGAGAGGCCTTCGCTGAGCTGACCCGACGCCACGAGCAGCGGATGCGGATTCTTGCTGCAAGATTGGTTGGCTGCCCAGATGACGCAGAAGATGTCGTCCAGGAGGCACTAGCTAAGGCCCTCGCCAACCTTTCGCAGCTGCGAGAGCCAGACAAGTTCGGCGCGTGGCTGAATTGCATTGTTGTCAACGAATGCCGGCGACTTCGCAGGCCAGCCTCTCCTCTCGCCCTGCTCCTTCCCGATCAACTAGAGGCACCTGAGGCCCGTCCTTTGTCCGGTCGGGACCTTGGAGCTGTCCTGGCCGAAATAGCATCTCGGATCCTCAAAATGTCTCCCAGGGAGTCAGTCGCAGCCGCCTGGTTTTATTTCCATGGTGCTAGCTACGCCGAGATAGCCAAAGGCCTCGAAACGACGGTGGAAGCCGTTCAGAGTGCGCTCCAGCGAGCACGCACGAAGCTCCGCGAGGAAGAAATGGACATTCGTAAGAAGGGAGATGTAATCATGGAGAACTCCGAGTCGGATCTGCGCGACGTGGTGAGAACAGGTGACCTGGTGGTCGAGGATCTTACCCTCGGAGAACACCGATGGGGGGAGAACCAGTTCTCCTGCCGCGTCAAGAACATATCGGGCGGGAAGGTTTTTCTTGCCCTTGACATCCGGTCGTGTGTAGCGAAGGCAGGCAATTGGCAGACGCAGTGGTTTTACGAGTTGGAGCCCGGTGAAGAGCGCCTTCTTTCTGAGAGCTACAACGTGCTGCGCCTGCTCTGTCCTTGGTACGCGGTTTTCCGGGGACCTGGAACGGCACGTATCCGGGTCACACTCGCCCGACTGAACGAAAACGAGCATCGGCAGCGGTGGAGCCAGTTCATCCGTCAGGCTGCAGAGGACTTACTCTTTCAGCGTTGGTTTGAAGTGATCGTGCCGGCCGACAGCCAAGCCGAAGGAGTGCCTGTGGCGCCGGTGCTTCCGAAGGGCACCGAAATTTCAGTCGACAAAGTCGACATTGGGTCAGCGTCGCCGGGCAAGCACCGGTTGGGTGTCGCCTGTGGGAACAATACGGATGAAGCGCGGCAGGTACATGTGCAGGTTGAGACACCCGCATTTGGCTGGGCCGAAAGATTCTCACTCAAGCCAAATGGCAAGACCGTTGCACGTCTGGACTATTATGTTCATCCTGACGACGTGAGGGATCAAAAGGGGGAGCGCAGGCTACTGCTTCAGGTCATTCAGTTGCCCCTGAACGTAGACGAGCTGGACCTTGAGGACGCAGGCACCGCGTTCGTCCCCCAGTACTTGGAGGAAGTACCCCAGGCTTCGGTTGCGAAGGCCTCGTTTGCACTGACCTAGACCATTCGTTCTGTCAGCGTGCGGAGGCCGGGGGCTTCTTCAGTCGTTACCCGCAGAGCTGAATGAATGAGTCAAGAAGCAAAGAATCTGACCAGCAGGGCCGCTTTGCGGGAGTGATCGGGCGTCCGCGACCTGATATCCTTTCCGCACGACTTCTGCATCTTGATTCACATTTGTCGGCACGAGTATATAAGCCTGTGTGCGCTGGCGCGTGAGGCCGCAAGTGAGGCGCGATGTCAGTATGCTCTTCCCAATCCCCCGTTAAGAGCAATGCTCTTTGGAGGGGAGGAAGAAGAAACGAGGAGCCCAAGTTGGGGCGGAGGGAGGTAAACTGGGCGGGGCAATTCGCGTCCTGTGGCCCTGCTTGAGCGGTGTGCAGCCTAGCAGGCCAGGACGTTGGGTGGTGAGAAAAGCGGCCGAGGCCTTCGGCTGGGAAAACCCCGGTACCCTTGCGACTTGCGTTCATGCGATGGGACGCATGCTTGCGGTCTTGTGCTGGCGCGCCAGTTAGCCGGGATAGGAATCTCCCGTTTCGCGCTGGTCCTGCTGACGCAGGCCTAATCTGGATGTTCAAGCATTCAGATTCAGGCGCGAGATGGATGGTGTTTAGATGAACATGATGGGCACTGCCCAGGGTCTTCTGGCCGTTGCGCAGCGCGCTGGTGTTTGTAGCAAAATGACGAAACAAGTCCGGGGCGCCCACACTCCGCCTATTCGTCTTCTGCGGTGATGTACTTCTCGAACCTCCGGGCGGCTGCGATGGTCAGCCCAACCCGCTCCTCGGGGTCGACGTCCAGGTTGCCCAGTATGGCGCTAGCTGACTTGAGGCAGCTCATCTTGAGTATGTGAACGTCGCGAGTAGTGGGTCCGTTAGAGGCTTCATCCTGACTTGGCTCGATCTCCGTGATGTTTCGGTAGTCTCCCGAAGCCTTCCACTTATACTCGACGAGTTCACCCTCGGAAACGCGGTCGAAGGCCTTGCCGTCCCAGAGGCTGTAGTTCTCGCCGTCTATGGATAGGAGGAGATACTTCTGTCCGTTCTTGGCGTGCTTCTCCTCTACTTTCTCGATCCTTCCTTTCATGCCGACCTCCTTGCCCTGCGCCTAGGCGTGCCGGCGCGGGCCTCGAATCGCTTGCAGTCTGCCGCCTCCTGAGGCGTGGGCTGCTTGTTGAAATGCGTGCACCAGACTCCTCGAGGAGTGATGATGCGCTTCATACATCGGAAGCAGCGAAGCTCGCCGCGGCTTTGCTTCTCGCGCAAGAGCGGCACACGGCAGTAGTCACAAAGCTTGACCTGTCCCGGGCTCTCTGACTCATCGTACTTGTACCTGGTGAGACAGCTGGGGCAGACGAGCATTGTGTTTTCTTGCGTGGGTTTTCTCTTTCGAGTCGTTGATTGAGTCATATGGGTCCTCCTTACTGCGAATGGAAAGCATGAAACGCCTGGCTGGGCGCAAAGACACGTGAGCCGCCGTCTCTCCCGACCGTCCGGATGAGACCGGAGTTGATGAGGCCGGAAATGTATTTCGAGTAGGTCCTTGGCGCGACGGGTCTGACGCCCCTGCCCCGACACCGCGAGAGGTACGCCTTGTGGAGCCTGTCCGAAGGGATTCTCTTCTTCTTTCGGATGAGCTTGCACAGATCGATGTGGTGAGGTGTGAGATTGGAGAATGTGGCTCCCTCCTGAAAGGTAAGACTTCGACTCTTGGCTTGGCGGATGTGCGCGGGCCTTATGGTTTTCTTGCCAGCGGCCTCGGCAGCGTATGCCGCCGCCCTGAGGATCTCCACTGCAAGGGCTGCGTTACCCTCGGAGATCTTGGCGATGCTGGAGAGGGTGCGCCTGTGCCAGCTCCCTCGAACGAGAGCCAGAGACGCTCTCTCTTCGAGGATTTGGGTGATCTCGTCTGATGTGTACGGCTTCAACATGATGACCCTGGGATTGAGCCTTGCTCGGACACGACGGTCCAGTTCGAGCAATGCTTTCTCGGAGGCGGAGATGCAGATGAGGCCGACGTTGGCTATCCCGGCCAGTGAATGGAGCATGTCCTCTCTCTCCCTGAGCGTCACTAGTCCAAGATCATCCAGAATGATGATACATGGGGTTTCACCCAGGTGTTTCTCAAGCCTGTGCAGGCGCGCGGCGGTGCGCTGCTCCTCGGCGCGAAGGACGTGAAGTTGTGTCGTGAGCGAGTCCAGGACCGAATAGAAGGTCCTGTAGCGCCAGCCGCTCACGTAGGCTGTGAGGATGCTGTCGGATTTCCTCATTCGGTCCGAAGGGGATCGGGCGACGGTCGTTTTTCCCGACCCGGCGGGACCGTGGATCCACACATGGACCGGCTTCCTGCGCGAGAGAGCCGGCTCCAGCGAGCGAGCTATTTCCTTCACCACCTCTTGGCGTGCAACCAACTTCTCCGGCACGTGGTCAGCAGTTAGGGGGTCGGGACCTTTGACAATCGAACTCTCGGCGTTTCGAAACATTCACTACTCTTTAGGGACGAAAGATTTATAAATCTATCGCCCCCGTCGTGCCAGCCGTGCCGACCCGATCCAGCTGTCCAAGGCATTCCTGCAGATCTTTGATGGCCAACACCTTGACCCTCCCGGACGGTGACCCTCCGGTCTTCTCAAACCCCTCTCTGATCTTTTCCGCTGTCCTCGTGTCCAGGGCCACAGAGAGGACGATGTCATATCCGAATTCCAGGGCTTTAAGGATATTGGATACCGCGTCGGATTTACCCGTCTCCACCTCAACAGCAACGCGTCGGCCATCCTTCCTTGCCTCAATGTCCACCGTCTTCCCGCATCCGATCCGCTTCTCCACCATCGCCGTCCAGCCCAGGTTCCTTAGGGACTCGGCTACCTGATGAACCCAGTATCCATGCTCCAATCCTCCATGGCGCCACGAACGGCATACGGCGCCATCCTTCCTTCCGGCCCCCTGTGCCCCCTGCCTCGTGAGCGTGAGGAGCTTAACCATTCCGTCCGGCCGCCTGAGCTCGTGCGCATCCATCAGGCCCTGGGCGATGAGAACATCCCTTATCCTGTTGCCGCGATAGAAGCTCCATCCCAAGCGCGTGTACCTGTCGCGCAAACAGTCGTATGGATGCTCCAAGACATCCCTGAGCAGGGCCTTTCGGCCTTCGGAGACCCTCTTCTTCCTTTCTTTTGCTTGGTTCGGAGAGGGCCGAGAAGGTTGTTCTTGGGTGCTGGAAAAGGAGATTCTCCCTTGCTCGGGCCTAGAAGCTGAAGATTCTTGCTGGAGAGTGCCTGAAAATGGAGAGCTTTGGTTCCTAGGAAGCTCTTGGCTCATGGCTAGAGCTATCGCGGCGTCGGTGACGGAACCTTTATCCAACTTCACGAGGGGGAACGTTACCAAGAAGGGCTTGAGCCACCTTCCCTGGAGCTTAACGACGGCGCAGCCGGTCGGAAGTTCGCCGAGGTATCTCTTCTCTCCCGATTCCAGGAGCATCGCGTTCCCCAAAGCGTTGACATCATCCCGGTGCTTGAGATTCATCCCGATGGTGGCGTACGTGTTGCCGAGGGCAGGCTTGGATATGAGAGAGGGATGCTGGTCTATAAGGATGACGGACTCGCCCAGCTCTCTGATCTCCCTGAGGATGATGTCGGTGATCGTCTCTTCGCCCGTCATCTCTTGCTTCTTGCGGAGGAGCACATGGTGGGCCTCCTCTATCACGAGGGCGTGCTTGAATTCCTCACGCTTCCCCCGGGAAAGCCTGAAGTGGTGGAGCCAGAGAAGCAGCGTCTCGATGAGAAAGGTCTTGTCCGAGTTCGTCAGCGCATCGAGTTCCAGGATGACGTTCCTTTTCAGGAGATCCTCGAGCGGCACTGAATTCCGAACGTTGAGCACCTCTCCGAACTCGCCAAAGCAAAGTACCGCCAGAGTTCGAAGGGTCGAGCTCATCCACTCTGCTTGCCTTCCCTTGACGGGGCGGTTCTCCAGGTAGGCCAGTACGTCCTGCATGGTGGGATAAGCCTGAGGGTCCCCTTCGTATATTCGGAAGTCCTTGTAGACCGAGTCGAAGGCCTGCTGGAGCAGGTACTTGACCCCTTCGCCGAGGTAGTAGCAATGTGCGACTATCTCAATCAGCTTCTTGAGCCAGACACGGGGAGGAGTTCCAGGAGGCGGGATAAGGGGATTGAATCGGAAGGGTGAGACACTGCGTCCGGCGGTGAAGACCAGCAGTCGAGGGAGCCTACCCACCAGGTCTCGGTAGCTCCGCTTCCAGTCGAAGACGAGGAATGGCTTCCGCATCTTGAAAAGGGCGCGAAGGATGAGGAACGCACAGTTCGTCTTGCCGGATCCGCTCCTCCCGAAGATGCCGACGTGTTGAATCCATTCCTCCTCCCGCAGCCCGAAGGCATGCCGGAACTCGTGCCCGTACCAGACGCGGCCCAACGGGTACTCCCCCGACGATACGTTGTCGGGTGGCGGGGAGAGGAGGATCCGAGTCTCATCGTAGGTTTCATTAAGATGCTCAGCCAGTAGCTTGAGAAGCGTGATATGCACCCACTTCTTCCCCTGGGAGTCCTCCGTCTGGTAAAGGGACCACAGGCGGTTAACCTTCTCGCCCAGTACGGGCTTGAGTTTTTTGCAGATCTCGTCGACTTCCATGCAGGTCACCCATCATTCCCGTCCTTCTGCTTTTCTGTCAGGCCCTCCGCGGCGGCAGTAAGCTTGTACTTCTCGATAGCTTCCTGCAACTCCTTTTCGAGCCAGACGATATCCCGCCAGTGCCTGAGCTTTTCCTCCCAGCTTGCCTTCTTGAGGGCCACCGCCTCTCGTTCCAGGTTCGTGCGTCTGCTATCGACTGAAGGGTTCACACCGAGGCTCCAGATTTTCACATCCCTCAGGAGATGTCCCAGTTCGTTTAGCTCCAGGCGGATAGCCCCTTGGACGGCTCGGTGCAGGCTCCTTCGTCTCGCGACCTCCTGATGGAGGGTTTTGATGCGCTCCGCAAGGAGTGCGATTCGTTCTTCAAGGGTGCCCGAAAAAAGCCGTGAAGTCTCTCGCTCCTCTGCCGAAGAGCCAGATTTGACACTGTCCGACTCTGGAGGCCACAACGCTCCGAGAAAACGGTCTTCGGCAAAGCCCTTGTTGTCAAGGAAACTATTTGGCTGAGAAAGGCCACTGTTTTCGTCGTCCAGGAATGGGAGTTCAATATAGCTCCCGCTAGCGTGGCCGCTATTCTCACTTCTCTGTCGAACGTCGGACTTCTTGGACATGGGAAAGGGAGCCCCGGCAGGATTCTTGTCATCTCAGAGTAATAAGCCTTGCGCGTCCGCGCCGTGCAGAAGCATCGTTCTGGTCAGGGCGCCGAATGGAATGGAGCCTGGCAGAGGCCGTGGATGCTCTGTCTTGCACAGAGTAGTATAGTTCACCCGCCGCAAATGATATTGGACCCAGCCGTCCGGCGCGAGACTCGGCGACGCGTGTGCTAGGACGCATAGACAACAGACTTGACTCCGGCGAAGGCAGTCTGTCAAGATGGTTTCCGGGCAGCGGCGGGCTGGACTCGTTCGTCTGTGCTCTGCGCTGTCTGCCAGACAAAGAGCTTCCGTGGCGAAAGCTCGGACTATTGTCCCTATCGTTTCGGGGTAGTGGATTATGGATGAGAAGGAAATTGACGAGGACGACCTGGAGGAGAACGAAGTGGCGTTCTTCAAGTGTGCCGAATGTGGCTCGCGCGTGTTAGATGTTGTCCAGGCGATAGATGTGACGGAGAGCGTCGAAAGTGTGCTGCCATGTACATGTGGTGAAGAGGAGCAAGCAGCTGTGCGAACCGAGCGGGTGACTAGATGCATAGAGAATTCCGGGTACCTGCGCGGCGATAGGCACATTGTCATCGAGGAGCGCGAGGAAATCGATGAGTTGGACCGCGAGGAAGAAACCCAGATAACCTACCAGCGCTGTTACGAGATGTGCAAAGATCAGAATCATCTATGGGATCAGGTG
>CAZDDA010000003.1:7548-12467 GCA_964504085.1 uncultured Thermotogae bacterium
GGAAGGAGCCGACCTGACAATCACCTGTGGTGGGTGTGGCAGGGAGATCGAGTTTGGCTACTCACATCCGAACAAGCAGGGGAGGATATTCCTCGGGAACGATGATAGTGATTTCAATCCTTGGAAGACATTTCCCGACGACAAGTACGTTGACAAATGGGAAGGACGCGGCTGGCTTAGGCCTAAGAGGCGGAAAGGCCCCAACCGCCCTGTCAACTAGCGGGACCAGAAGGGGGTACCTGCAGGAATGGGACTGTCCAATGAACAGTCTCAGGTTGACAGGCTGCTTTCT
The DNA here is from genome assembly GCA_964504085.1 of uncultured Thermotogae bacterium. Lineage (GTDB taxonomy): Bacteria > Bipolaricaulota > Bipolaricaulia > UBA7950 > UBA9294 > CAZDDA01. The sequence goes on from CAZDDA010000003.1 coordinate 7,841, forward strand.
GCCCCTGATGGCAGTCGTTGAAAGCGCCTCTCGCTTGAGCGCGGGAGGGGCCGTATTTGGGTTGCGGAGGCGATTGAGCCGTGATTGAATGAGGCCAGAGTGAGCAGGTAGCCGCAGCCGTTGGGCCCTTGCCCTGTCCATAGCTCCCATCAACGCACAGGAGGCGAGTTCCATGATAGATCCTCAACTCGAAGGCAAAGTGGCGCTCATTACCGGCGCGAACCACGGCATCGGCGCTGCGACCGCGAGAGCGCTGGCGACTCAAGGCGCGAAGGTCTTTATCACCTATTACATACCGGGATCCCCGTACTCACAGCGCGAGCTTGACGAAGCGCACGAAGCTGGAGTGGGCGGGCCGGTGCTATATCGTGCCATGCAGCAGCAACCGCCCGACGCAGTGATCGACGCAATCCGTTCAAGCGGAGGGACGGTCGCAGCCAAGGAGTTAGATCTTGGCGAGCCAGAGAACATCGCCGAGCTCTTCGACCAGTGCGAGTCAGAGCTGGGGGCAGTGGAGATTCTCATCAACAACCATACGCACTGCGTTCTGGAGACGTTCGACCCCGCTTCTGTCACCGACGGTCGTCCTGAAATACAGCTGACGAATGCGGAAAGTATTGATCGACACTTCGCCGTTAACGCGCGTGCCTGCGCCTTGATGATGCGAGAGTATCTGCAGCGCCATATTGCGCGAGGGGCTCAGTGGGGCCGGATCATCAGCCTGACCACCGTACTGGTGCATCCGCGCAATGTGAGTTACGCGGCCAGCAAGCGTGCAGTTGTCTCGTACACTCTGTCGGCGGCGGGAGAGATGGGCAAATACGGGATTACGGCTAACGTCGTCTGCCCAGGTGCGACGCAGACGGGATACATCAGCCCTGACAGCGAACGACGCGAGGCCGCTCGTACGCCGCTGGGGCGGATCGGTGAGCCGGAAGATGTGGCCGACGTAATCGTGTTCCTTGCATCAGAGCAGGCCCGCTGGCTGACGGGGCAACTGATCTATGCCAGCGGCGGATATTTGATGTACATGAATGAATGAAGTGCGGGTCGTAGCGAAGAGGGAGCTAGCGCACGCAGAGGACCGGAGCAGCTGAGCTGCTGCTACCGGGAACCTTATCTACGCATTCCTTCCCCAGACAACCCCACAGCCCTCTCCAGCGCGGGAGGGGGTGAGTAGTGACTGCACTTGAACAAAGACGGTGGAGTGTGGAGAATCAATGCTGGAAGCCCACGGTCTGCAGCAAGGACAGGACTTGTGGGAGCTACGATGACATCATCTGAGACACGGCCACCCAGAGAGATGAGCGCGACTTGGCAAGGAACCGAGGTACTCATTTCAGTTCTTCACTCCCGTGCTGCAGTTGGGACGCAGGTATTGGTGAAATCGAGGAAGAGTGGAGCCTTACTGCTTGTGGATGTCGGCGATGGTTGCCTGAGAGACCTGATCGAGCGAGGGGTTGATCTCAGGAGTCTTAAGGGTGTCTTGTTCACGCACACCCACTACGACCACTGTGGGGGACTTTTCAGCTTGCTCTCTTTCTTGACAGTCGTTTGCAGAAGACATGAATGCCTGCCTGTGTTCACTCCACCAGTCTGCGACGAGGTCGAAGGGCAGCTTGAGTTGTGGCAGGACGTGTTCGCCCACAGGAGGACATTTGATGCTGAGCATCATCGCCTGTCCTTGGGCGCGCGCTCGAACGTAGATGATTTCACGTTCACGGTGCTGGAGGCAGGCCACCCGAGTAGTGAGGCCACGAGCCGAGAGCGTGATGGTGTTGTGACAGTCCCGCCGTCAGGGGAAAGGGGGTTCATCTATCTTGTTCAGGTTGGGCGGGAAAGGATTCTGGTTTGCCTCGATTCTGGCGTGACTGGGGAACTTCAGCGCTTGGTGCGATCTGCGGATCTGGTGCTTCTGGAGGCCACACTCTCGTCGGAGAGTCGAAGGCTGGCGCAGATCCACATGACTGAGGATGAGGCTCGTGCACTTGCAAGAGATGCGTCTTCCTATCTCTTGGTTCATCGCCCTATCGACTCGCAGTACTTCTCGGTGCTCACGAGCAGGGATAGTTGACGGCGCAGGCACTCCTTAACTGGTTAGAGCCCGCGAGCCGGACGGTCATAGTTACAGCCGCACCTTCAAGCACAGCAATAAGGACGGAGGCTAGGGAGGGCATGCACCAAATACTGCTTCAAGCAGGCCAATGTGCTTGGAGCAGTTGTCGACGCGAGTCAAAGCAGTGCAAGACGGACAGGGCTTCGGGAGGCAGAGGTTCTCCCGAGCGGCACGACGACCCCCTAGTTGGAGCTGACGCCCTTCACGGAAGGTGCCCAGAAGACCATGAAATCAATGGACAGGTCAGATGGTTTCACACTGGGACACGCAGATGCGATGTTCTCGATGTTGCAGCCTGCCCGTACGCACAACGAAGACCCGTCCGTGAAATGGAGTATGAGACCCTCTGCTTCGTAGGACGAAGGGTTTTGTTCTTCAACTCCGTACTCTACCCGTTCGATCGTCTTGCCTTCGGCTTTCCTCAACTCCTCGAGCTTGGACTCGGGCCGGGGCGGGCCTTCGATCACTGGGAATAGACTTGCCATGGCATTATCCCTTTCAAGGCACGCATCTGCGTCCAGGCCGAACTCCCCCGCGAACCAGTCGCGGAGCGCTGCCAATCCGGCCTCAAGAGCCTCCAGGTCCTTCTGAAACTCCGCGGAGGCATTCATCCCTTGGGGCTGCTCCAGCAGGTGTGTCCTGTTCCGGACCTCTGAGCATTTTGTGAGCGGGTCCATGACTTGTTCTCGGATATTCTGCGGCAAGGTGGATCCGAGCACATCTAGTCGTTTGCCCTTTCTCGGCAATCCCAGTTTGACAGCCAGGACCGTCAGCGCCTTCCGATTCAACCCATCAATAAGAAGCCTGTGGACCTCCTCATGTGCTCTTCTGTAAGCTTCCGCGTTCTCAGCGGCAGGGAAGCCAAGAAACGGGCTTCTGTCGTGTTGGAACAGGGGATGGCTGAGTGCCGCTCTTGCCAACGCGTTGACTCTCTGGAGAACCCTCTGAATGCGAGTGATAATCCCGCTTTCTACATCCCAAGACCCCTCTAAGTAGCGCTTGCTCCAATCCTCGAAAACTCCATCCTGCGAAGCAAAAGCTGGGTCGTGAAGCAAATATCCGTACCATCTGCGCTTCTCAGCGTCGGGCAGCTTTGCGAGATCAGGCCCAAACACTACCAGACATCTATCCCCGCCACAAAGCAAGCGCCACCCGAATCGTGCTTCGAAGTACTGTTCTTGGAGTTGCTTTTCGGATAGAGAGTCCGCATAGGAGGAACGCAGCCTAACGCGCACCTCTAGACCATCATCAACGATCTCGTAGATGTCTCGCCTTTCGCGGTACTTGGCGAGCAGGGACGGATTGAAGTAAGCAAGCATCTGATCCAGCCAATCTCGCCGATCTTTCAAGCCGTAGCTCCTCGCGCAGGATCATACGATTCTCAGGCGATCGTACCACGCCGCTGCAGTTGATCAACCCTTACCCATGCTGAGAAGAAGGTGTGTGCTCCTTCACGCCGAGATGGTTGGCTGTGGCCACTGGTCGCCCACGTTTCCTTATCCCGCCCCACGGCCATCTCCAACGCGGCAAGGGCGCCAGATCCGACATGTCGCCTTCCACCCCAATTCGCGCCAAAGGTGATGGATTAGGACTCACTTTACAAGGGAATGCCTCCCAAGGATTGCGACAGACCTGTCGCCCTTATAAGCTTTCGCGACAAATATCAACATGGTCTATCAGTTTGTGCGTGAGCCTTTGAGCAGTGAGGAGACAGATCGGCTGATCAACGCATGTCAGTCTTTCCGAGAGAAGCTGGTGATCTGGACGCTGCTTGACACAGGGTTTCGGGTCTCGGAATTGTGCTCTCTAACCAGGGGGCAGATCCAGTGGCAGGAGGATCGGGTAGTCGTGTTTGGGAAAGGCGGGCCGTTTGGGAGTAGGAAAAAGAGGCGCGTGGTGCCATTGACCCCACGTGTGAAGAGACTTCTAGAGATCCATCTCGCGACGAGAGACGATCTAGGACTAACCGTCCGGACAGCCCAGCGGATAGTCAAAACAGTTGCGAACCGAGCGGGAATTACGAGACACGTTACGCCCCACGTCCTAAGACACACGTTCGCCGTTAACTGCGTGAAGAAGGGTGTGAGCACGGCCTCCCTCAAGAAGATCCTTGGCCACGACCGCCTTGAAACCACCGAAATCTACCTCAACATCAGTCCTGAAGACGCCCTTTCCGAATTCAGGCGGAAGGTGGGCTGAAGAGAGTTCCTGCTACTGATGGGCTTGACGAGTCCACACAGTTCTTTTGAGAACCTATCCGGGACGTAGTCGGCGGCGCGGCGTATGGCTCTGGCTTGCGCCACATTCAGCCTCTACCGTACACCGAGGCAACTTAAACGAAAGCACCTGCATACTTGCGCGGAGGATGGATCAAGAATGGCGGCAAGCCCAAGGACCGCAGGACTTGCGCTGGGGGTGGGTCAAGAACAGGGGCGGGTCCGAGAACATGGAATCATGAGATACGATGTGGTAGAAGAACAGCGGGTAGGTCAGCAAGGCGACTACAAAGCG
>CAZDDA010000003.1:12477-26601 GCA_964504085.1 uncultured Thermotogae bacterium
GCGGGAGAGGAGAGCCCGCGATGAGGCATAAAGAAAACATCAGGCAGCCTCGATAACAGCCCAAGCCGGAGCTGGCTTCAATCCAAGCCTCGCCGAGCAGGAAGAGCCTACTTCTAGGACGTCAACGCTGTTGCCACTTGCTTGACGACGCAGAGGGGAAAACTGCCGCGCGAAGTCGCTGCATGAAGTAACACTTTGCCCTTTGGGACACGTACCGAGGTCATCGTGAAACGCTTCGTGATCCAAGAGCACCACGCAGGAACACATCACTTCGATCTCAGGCTCGAAAAGGCGTCGGTGTTCGTGAGCTGGGCGGTACCCAGAGGGATTCCCGGTGCTTGCGGCACCAAGCGCCTGGCTATTCAGGTGGAGGACCACGCCCTGTCCTTTGGTGACTTCGAAGGCGAGATTGCAGAGGGCGAGTACGGAGCAGGGGGGGTCAGAGTCTGGGACAGGGGCGAATACCATCCTCTCGAATGGACCGACGAGCGGATCGTTGTCAGGCTGACGGGGCGGCGGGTGGAGGGCATCTACGCCCTGATCCGGTTTCCCCGCGGTGGAGAGCGCGCATGGCTTGTCTTCAAGAAGGCAGAGGCCGGGTAAAGAGCAATGTGAGGCAGGGGAAACGATGGTCCCAGGTATTGAACCAAACGGCAAGAGGCGAAAGGAGCGCGAGGACTTCCGTTGCATCGTCACTGGTCGCGTGCCCTGTGCCAGGAGCTACATAAGGCGTTGCTTCACGGTTATAATAATGGCCCAGGACTCGTATGCGCTAGCCGCGCCGGATGCGGAAAGGGGCGGTTGACTTAATAGGGCCTTGCGATGACTGGTTCAGTACAGACCGGGGTGAGGACGTGAAGATTCCTGACGGCGACATGAAGTATCTGTCGGGCATATTGGCGAGAGCTATGTCCTGCGCAAGCACTGACCCTGAGGCCTCGTTGATGCACGCGCGCAACTCCGCTGAAGCTATCTGCAGGGGGGTGTTCGCCAACGAAATCGGCGATCCGGGAAACACGTCGCTCGATGAACTGATCGAACTCCTGGCGAGAGGGGATAAAGTCCCTGAGCGCATCAAGACTCCCCTTCGAATCATCCAGCGATACGGCAACTACGGCCCTCAATCCCAAGCCGACGAGCGCGCAATCGACCGCGCGTACATAGACCCTTGCCTGTCAGCCCTCGTCCACGTCAGCAACTGGTACTTCCGAGAGCACCTGCGCACGCGCGTGCCTTCCATAGTTGCCGAGGCCAACAACGAGTACGAGCCGCAAGCTCTGCTGGCTGCCAAGGTTACCATCGGGCTTGAGGACTACCAGGCATTGTCTGCGGAGCTCGGGCTGCCCTCGGTGCTCCGACCCTACCAGTGGGAAGGTGTAAGCTTCCTTGTGGGGAATGAGGCCGCTCTTCTCGCTGATGAGATGGGCCTTGGCAAGACGGTCCAGACAATCGTAGCACTGAGGATTCTCTTCAGACACTCGGTCTCCAAGCGAGCTTTGATCATTAGCCCGAATGCTCTCGCCTACAACTGGCAGCGTGAGTTTACGGCTTGGGCACCTGAGTTGGTGGTGCGCAGGGTGACGGGCACGGCTGAGGACCGGCTGGCTACCTACCAGTTACCCGTACAGGTGCTGATTGCAACATACGACCAAATACGAACAGATGCCCTTGACATGGACACAGACATCCACTTCGAAGTCGTCGTGCTCGATGAGGCGCAAAGGATCAAGAACCGCCATTCCCGATCTGCGCTCGCCTGCCGCCTTCTTGGTCACTCGAGAGCTTGGGTGTTGACGGGGACTCCATTGGAGAATAGCTTGGACGACATGGTGTCGATCTTGCTCTTTCTGTCGCCGGGCCTCGTGGACAGTGGGATGCCGCCAGCTGAAGTCCATCGCCGAATCCAGCCGTGCTTCCTGCGCCGTCGCAAGAAGGATGTCCTCGGGGAAATCCCACCCGTCATGGTACAGGACATAGTGCTGGAATTGACAGGCGCACAGGAAGCGGCATACACCGACCTGTGGCTAACTAGGCGCGCACGCGCAAAGCAGGGCGGCATGCCGGTGTCTGACGGTGCACTGTTTGCCCTCATAACCAAGCTCAAGCAGCTCTGCAACTACGAGCCGGACTCCAGAGAATCGGTGAAGTTGGAGGCACTGTGCGTCCTGCTGGAGGAGTGTTCCCAGCCTGAGGACAAGGTCATCGTCTTCTCTCAGTATGTCGAGACCCTGGACTTCATATCCGACCACCTTGGCCCCTTTCCGCGCGAGCTCTACACGGGGGAACAATGCCAGGAGGAGAAGGACCAAGTGCTAGCGAGATTCAAGAAACAGCCGGGTCCCAGAGCGCTACTGATGTCGCTGCGAGCTGGCGGAGTCGGCCTCAATATTCAAGAGGCATCCACTGTGGTACTATTCGATCGCTGGTGGAACCCGGCAGTTGAGGATCAAGCGATTCAGCGAGCCCACCGTTTCGGGCGGGATCGGCCGCTGCACGCGATTCGCTTCCTCGTTGCCGATACAATTGAGGACCGTATAGAAACCATCCTGAAGGAAAAACGAGACAATTTCGAGCGCTATGTGGAAAGCGCGGAGAACGCCCCGGTCCGGATGTTTACCAGGGAGGAACTGCGCAGGATTCTGGAGTTGACCACAGTCGATACGGATGCAGGGCAAGCCTCGCAAGGCCCATTTTAGGAGGAGACCCGATGGCGAAAGCGAAGATCGTCGAAATAAAGGAGATGCCGCTGAGCAGTTTGGTTATTGGCAAAGCTCAGGTTCGCGTGCGCGATGTTGGCAAGGAGATTGACGAACTCGCCGCCAGCATTGCGAAGGTTGGTCAGCTTGAACCCATCGTTGTATGTCCTGCCAAGGAGAAGGGCAAATTTGAGATCCTCACTGGTCAGCGACGATATTTGGCTCACAAGCAACTCAAGAAGGATAAGATTATGGCATGCGTCCTCGACCGCGAGGTCGATGAAACTGAGGCCAAGGTTATGTCGGTCACCGAAAACCTGGTGCGCCGCGACTTGAATCGCAAGGATCTCATTGACGCCTGCACCGCCCTCTATCGGAAGTACGGTTCGATCAAGGACGTGGCTGACGAAACGGGGCTGCCGTATCACAGGGTCCGCGAGTTCGTGAAATATGATCGGCTCGCTCCGGAAATGAAAAAGTTGGTGGATGAGGGTGAGGTGGAGATTAAGGTTGCTTTGAGAGCACAGGACGCGGCATCTGTCACAGGTCAGTTCAACCCCGAGGAAGGTGTTCTGCTTGCCAAGGAGCTTTCGCCAATGAGTGGAGCGCAGCAGGCCCATGTTCTTAAGAAGCGCGAAGAGGCCCCTGAAACAGATGTCTCTGAAATCATCGAGGCCGCGAAGACCGGCGAGAAGATCACGCAGATCGTCGTTACAATAGGCGCGGCGCTCCACCAGTCCCTGAAGCGATACGCGAAAGATGAAGACACTACCGTTGATGACGCGGCGAGATCATTGATCGAAGAGGCTTTGTCCGGCAAGGGCTACCCTGGGGGAGAGTAAGAATGCTGCCCGGTCTGACCCCTGGAGAAGCACGGGATCTTACTATGTCCGTAGGGACATACCGCGGCGACCGGCGGCTGTCGCCCGTCGAAGTCGCAGAGCTTCTTAAGAAGGCCATAGACGCTGGAGCCTCGTCAGAGGCCTGTGCGCACGCTATCGGATTAAGAGGGGCGACAATGATCCCCAAGTTTCTTCGGTTGTTGCGGCTCAACAGCGGCCTTCACCATCTAATAGGATGGGGGCAGTCTGGCGCGAGCATATCGTTCACGGCTGCGTCCGAGATCGGACGCCTCAACCAAGACGAACAGGAGGAGGCGTTAGATGCAGTCATTAGCAACCAAATGACAAAGATGGAAGTGTTACACATGGTCCAACTTAGAATGCGCTCTAATCGGCGAATTGCGGCTTGTGCGAATGATATTGTGCGGATGAGGCCGAGGGTCACGAAGATGCATGTGTTTCTTGGTGCCGTGACGGACGACAGCATAAGACAGGCCCTTGCGAGGTTAAAGCAAGGGGAAAGAAATGAGCTTCTTGAGTCTGTGCTAAGAGAGATATACGGATGTCTTCCAAAGACTGCGGGACGGCTTGGAGTTGAACGGTTCACCATTGTCACTGGTGAGGCGGGAGCCGCCTCGCTCAAACAGCGTAAGGGGCTTGATTTCGAAGCTGCCATCAATCAGTCACTGTCGACGAAGGTATCCGAGGAATGAATAGTGGGCAGATCGGTGTGACCGCGTCTGGCGTGGTCATCCTGGGCCCGGACATCGCATGTGACGGTTTTCACCGAGAATACACTGTTCGGGTCCAGACCCACGTCCATTTAGACCACATGCATGACTTCGAGACCAGCAAAGGGTTCCAGAACATTTATCTTTCACATCAGACGCTGGAGCTTCTCTTTACGGAGTTCAATGCTGAGCTACCAGTACGGGATAACATGATTCCGCTCCCATTTGGCGAGCCCCACACCATCAGGTCTTCACGCGTGACATTGCTTCCGTCCGACCACATGCTCGGCTCCGTGCAAGTTGGTGTTGAAATCCAAGATGGGACGCGCGTTGGATACTCGGGCGACTTCCAGTGGCCCCTCGAAGACGTTATCCAGGTTGAGCAACTTGTGCTCGACAGTACGTATGGTTCCCCTAAGAGCGTGCGCCACTATACCCAGGAGGAGGCCGAAGAACGGCTGCTTCGCATAGCCGTGGAGAAACTTCGTTGTGGCCCGCTGCACATCAAGGCGCATCGCGGGACGCTGCATCGGGGACTGCAAGTCCTGTCAGAAATCGAGAACTGTCTGATTATGGGGAGCCCCCGTTTGTGCGCGGAGGCCCAAGTGTATCGCGACTTTGGCTACCCCCTCGGACCGCTGCATTCGGTCAGGACCGTTGAAGCAGTCTCTGCCCCGGAGTCCGCGCGATTCATTCGCTTCTACGGCATGGGGGACCAGTTCCCAGTCCAGCTGAACTCGGGCACGGCAATTACACTCAGCGCCTTCATGACAAACCCAGACGATCCCGTCTTGGAGTACTCGGACCGAGCCTTGAGTGTCGCGCTCACAAACCACGCCGATTTTGAGGGGACTTTGGAGTACGTAAGAGCCACGGGCGCCAAGTATGTTGTCACGGACAACAGCAGAGGAGGACACGCCGTCGAATTGGCGCTTGAACTCAAGGATCGACTCGGCATCGATTCAGCACCATCGAAGTTTGATGTCTCACACGAATGGGGGGTGTAGCACGTGGCCATCGGACAGAAGTTTCCACTCAGCGACTACTATCGAGACCAGATTCTCGATGCCGAGACCATTTCCCGCGCGGGTGGCTGGTGGACAGCGGTACTCTTGATCCGTGACCCAAGAACAGGGAGGCCGTTTCTCTCCATCTACCGGTGGCAGCTCGATGGGGACACTTGGAAAACCCGTAAGAGCATTGCGCTCAAGAGGAGGAAACAAGTGGATGCAGTGTTGAAGGTAATGACTAGACTCGCGAGTCGCGTCGGTGAGGAACCTAACACATGACCTGTCGCCGGACGATCAGACAGGCTGTCCTGTCGGTGATGACGGAAGCGGGAGAGGCACTGTTTCCCAGGGAAGTCTATCGGAGGATAGTCGAGCATAGGCTATACAAGTTTCATGCGCAGCGACCTGAAGGCGTTGTCCGAGCCGAGATCAGGCGTCACTGCAAGGACATCGATTTCCCGACGGCTGCTCCGACGAAGTACTTCGGAATGACTGCTGACGGGAAGTTCTACCCTCTTCCGGCAGCGCAGAGGAGAGGGCGACGGCGCGGCCCACGAGCGAAGGGCCGACCTCGCGAGAGGGTTTCCGTAGCTGCGACGCTTCGGCAACTACAGGAACTTCACAAGTTACATCGAGATGCGATCAAGGAGCGGATCCTGCACGAGTTGAAGAGGCTTTCCCCTGGAGGGTTTGAGCGCTTCGCTCGTCGGCTACTGGGCGCATATGGTTTTGAGAACGTCCGAGTGACCGGCACGGCCCCTGATGGTGGAATAGACGGAGACGGACAGTTGAAGGTGGGGCTTGCTCACATGCGTGTCGCTTTTCAGTGTAAAAGATGGACAAGAGCAAGCGTCGGCCGGCCTGAGATAGATAAATTCCGGGGTGCCATCCAAGGCGAGTACGAGCAAGGCATACTCTTCACGACCGCTCAATTCTCGGCTGGCGCAAAGCAGGTCTCCATTAGACGTGGTGCGGTTCCCGTAATCCTGATAGATGGGTCGAGGATTGTTGACCTGATGATCGAGAAGGGATTTGGCGTAGAGTATGAGTCATTGCCCGTCTACACGTACGCCCTTGATACGATCATCGCCGAAGACGAAGAGGCGGGGCAAGGGGCGTTAACATAACCTGAGGACCGACTCGCCCGGGCCACGGATCAAAGTGCTGCGCCAGAGGCCAGGCGCACGGTGAGGGATTCTGGGAAGTGCCTTTCCCCTAGCTGGAAGTTTTGTTCTTGACTTCCACCCTTACCAACGTATCATGAGGCCATGAAGGAATTCGTACCCCAGGATTTCACATACTCCTTCCCCGCCATCCGCGGCGTACAGGGCGGCCGCGAATACTACGTAACGATGTGCCCCATGGAGTATATCCCGCGCCTCTTCAGTTTTCCGGACAACGACCTTCCTCCAGAGATGCGTGCACAGCGGGTCCTGAACAAGGGGCGCATTCCGGCGATGACGAAGTACATTCTTGATAATCCGAAGACATATGTCTTCTCCTCTCTTGCGGCCTCAATCGATGGCCAAGTCACTTTTACCCCCGCGGGTCAGGACCACGTAAGCCGAAAACTGGGCGTCCTGTTCGTCCCCATGAATGCGAAGATCGTGATCAATGACGGGCAGCACCGCCGAGCGGCTATTGAGCGCGCCCTTGAGGAAAACCCAGCGCTGAGGTATGAGACCATCTCCGTTGTCTTCTTTGTAGACTCCGGACTTGAGCGTAGCCAGCAAATGTTTGCTGACCTCAATCGGTATGCCATACGCCCAACCAAGTCGCTCGGCATCCTGTACGACCACCGTGATCCTATGGCCAGGTTGGCACACGAGCTTTCCGAGGAGGTCCCCGTTTTCCGTGACATGACTGAGAAGGCGAGAACTGCGATCTCGAACCGTTCGCGGAAGCTGTTCACTTTGAGCAGCATCTACCAGGCAACGAAGCGCCTGTTGAAGAAGAGAGATGGTGAGCCAGTCACGCCAAAGGAGAGGGGGCTGGCAACGGCTTTCTGGACGGAGGTTTCACGCCATATGCCGGACTGGCAAGCTGCTATGGACGGGGCAGTTTCCCCTTGTGACCTCCGCAGCAAGCATGTCCACGCTCACGGCGTCGCATTGCATGCCTTGGCCATCGCGGGCTCCGGGCTTATTACCACGTATCCGCGCGACTGGCAAAAGAAGCTCGCGCGGTTGCGGAAGGTGGACTGGTCCCGCAGCAACGCCACACTGTGGGAAGGTCGCGCACTGGTTGGAGGCCGCCTAAACAAGTCACAGAACAACGTTATCCTGACAGCCAACGTCCTGAAGAAAACTCTTGGAGTGCCGCTGTCGCCTGGCGAAGAGAACGTGGAGAGACTTTATGCCAAATCGGGACGGCCAGACAGGAAATAGCCGACGCCGCCAACGCAAGAAACTAACCAAGCAGGTGTTGAACGCCTGCTTGGAGTTTTTGCGTGAACAGTACCTCTCGGACAGTCGGCCATGGATCATAGGTTACAGCGGAGGCAAAGACTCGACATGTGTTCTGCAACTGGCCTGGTATGCCCTTTCCGCTCTTCCACGCGACAGACTTGCCAAATCTGTCTATATCATTACGTCCGATACGCTGGTCGAGGCCCCTGCAATAGAGAAGCATCTTAAGCAATCGGTAAAGCGAATCAACGAAGCAGCGAGGACTCAGGGTTTGCCATTCGAGGCTCATGAGGTGATGCCTATCATCAAGGAATCCTTCTGGGTTAACTTGATCGGGCGCGGGTATCCGGCCCCGTACAAGAAGTTCCGCTGGTGCACGGAGAAAATGAAGATCAAGCCGACAACCAGGTTTATCAGGAAGAAGGTGGCAGAATATGGCGAAGTCATCTTGCTTCTAGGGTCAAGAAAGGCCGAAAGTTCAACACGCGCGCAGGTATTCATTCATCGGCGTCGAATCGGCGCATGCCTGGCGAGACACACAGACTTGCCGAACGCTTACGTGTTCACCCCTATTGAGGACTGGTCAACCGAGGACGTATGGACCTACCTGATTGGCACATCCTCTCCCTGGGGCGGTGACAACCGCGACCTCGTAACCATGTACCGCAATGCTCAGGCTGGGGAGTGCCCTCTGGTTATTGATGAGTCGACGCCCTCCTGTGGGGGTGGTCGTTTCGGGTGTTGGGTGTGTACTGTCGTTGACCGAGACCGAACGATGGAAGCTATGATCGACAACGGAGAACACTGGCTACAACCTCTGTTGGATATCAGGAATTGGCTGGCAGACACAGCAGATTTGGCTAAGAAGGAGCGCATCCGCGAGGTCCGGCGCAGGACGGGTAGGATTGAGTTCTTCAAGGACGCTGAAGGAAAGACCGCCTTGAAACGTGGCCCCTTCAAAATCTCGTTCCGCAAGGAGATTCTGGCGCAGGTCCTGAAGGCGGAAAAAGAGGTGCGAGAACATGGTCCTGACCCTACGGTCAGACTGATCCGTGACGATGAGCTGCACGAGATACGGCAACTGTGGCTGCATGAAGAGGGCGACTGGGAAGATTCGCTACCGGCTATATACGAGGAGGTTACCGGTGACCGTCTTGATTGGTTGGTCGACGACTGGTCTGGAATGGGCGGCACGGAGAAGCGCATCCTGGAGCAAGTCAGTCGAGAGTGCAACTTGCCTGTGAAGCTCCTGGTGGAACTCATGGACGTGGAACGCCAGCATCACGGCTTGAGCCGTCGCGCTGGGATCTACGGACAATTGGAGAGGATTCTGAAGAAGGACTGGCGGTCTCTTGAAGAAGCTTGGGCGGAACAGAAGGGGTCTGACGGCAACGGGCAAGCCTCGAAGGAGAAAGCCGGTGCGCATTAACCGGGTTGTCCTGGAAAACTATGGCCTCTACTTTGGTCGGAACGAGATCGACCTCGTTCCAAGGAACAAGAGACAATCCACGCGCCCCATCATCCTTATCGGCGGCATGAATGGTGCGGGCAAGACAACTCTCTTGGACGGAGTTCGACTTGCCCTCTACGGGAAAAGCGCAGTGGGCGACAGGTTGAGTGAAAGGAGTTACCAAGAGCATCTGCGTGGCTTAGTCCATCGTTCCCGAAGTTCGTTGATTCAGTTCGACTACGCCCGGGTTGGCGTAGAATTTGACTTCGTCTTTCGCGGAAAGAGAGATACATACTACGTCCAGCGGTGTTGGACACTTCGGGGGGGAAATGGGGTAGAAGAGAGCCTGCAAGTCTACAAACGCGACAATACGTCGCGGGACGGAGATTATAACTCATGGCCCACGCTGACGGACCTTGAGCCGGAGCACTGGCAGGCATTTGTAAGTGATGTCGTCCCGGAGCGGCTCTCTCAACTCTTCTTCTTTGATGGCGAGAGGATCCGGCGTATCGCGGACGATATCTCCGGGGATGCTACGATCGCGGAGTCAATTCGTTCCTTGTTAGGGCTTGATACCGTCATTCGACTGAAGGCGGACTTGGCCATTCTAGCTACGAGGGAAGCGAAGCGACACATGGCCTCCGGCGATGCTACCGCTCTCGGAGGTGTGGAGGCGGAGGTCGAGGCGATTCAGACGACTCTAGATGCTCTCAGCCAGAGTCGGGCTGAACAGGTGACAGCGGTGCGCGGAGTTGAAGCGGAGATCAAGAGACTTGAGACCCAGCTCCAGGAACAAGGGGGCGCCCTCGCCCAGGACCGACCGGCAAAACAATCGCGGCGAGCCGTCCTCGAGACAGAGATCGAGAACATTCAGCGCCAGATTAGACGCGAATGTGAGGGACTATTCCCTCTAGCGCTGTGCCCAGCCATGGCTTGTCACTTGGAGGCTCAGATCAAAAGCGAGGTTCGCCTGCGCCAGAATACTCTCCTCCGCGAGCATATTGACACTCTGACGACTCAACTTGTTCGAAACCTCTCGTCCTCTCGCAAGCTGAAAGAGAAGCAACCTCAAGAAGAAGCCATCAGGATCGTACAGGAGACGTTTGCACGCTACAAGGATCTATGCGCCGCTCACGGGGAGCGCATCCTGCTGGGATTGTCGGAAGTTGATAGCGGCCGAGTTCGCGATTGGCTTCGCGAGGCGCGCGAGGACGCCGCAGTGACTATGCGGAGACTATGTAGGGAACTCGAGGCCAAGGAGCGAGAAGCGCAGGAAATCCGCCAGCAACTCGAGAAGGCTCCTGAAGAGACCGTCTTGGCACCCATATTCGCCGATCTGAGCGCCCAGAACAGACTTCTTGGTCAAAGGGAGGCTGAACTCAAGGCCCTCGATGAGAAAGTCGGGAGCCTGAGGAACGAACTAGCCGCGAAAGAACGGGAGAGACGTCGCCTTGAAGAAAAGGGACAGGAAAGGATGCGGGCAGAGCACCGTTTGGACATGGTGGCGAACACTCAAAAAGCCCTCGACAGGTACCTGGCGCGCCTTACACAAATGAAGGTGGAGGCCTTGTGCCGGACTGTTACAGAGTGCTTCACCTGTCTCTCCCGAAAAGGTGACCTCCTGGATGACATCTCGATCAACCCGCGCACCTTCGAGGTCCATCTTCATGACAAGTCAGGTCAGACGATACCACGAAATGAACTTTCGGCTGGGGAGAAACAGATTCTTGCTGTAGCGATCCTGTGGGGGCTAGCGAAGACCTCTGGGCGGCCTCTTCCAGTGATCATTGACACCCCCCTCGCGCGTTTGGATAGTAACCACCGAATGAATCTCGTGCAGAACTACTTCCCGTACGCTGGGCACCAGGTAGTCCTACTCTCGACTGACACGGAAGTAGATAAACGCCTGTTTGCTAAACTCAGGCCGCATGTCTCACACTGTTACCATTTGATCCACGACAAGGAGGAACAGCGGACCTATCCGAAGCAGGAGTACTTCTGGAGGGAGCAAGCCGATGCCTGAGCTCACACTAAGGAAGATTCCATTCGCAGCAGAATCCGACAACCGGCTTCGGATGCTTAAGGCCAGGACCGGCTTAGATCGAAACTACCTTTGCAGGATGGGGTTCTGCCTGTCGCTGGAGGAACCGGGCATCCCGACGCTGGCGGAGGAGAAGAGCAAGGGTGTGCGAGAGATCGATCGCTACACGCTTCTCGGCCAGCACGGGCAGGCCTACGTCTCCCTGGTTCTGGTCTGGATGGAGGAACATCAGGTTCCTACATCCGAAGCCACTAACGTGAACGCAGCCTTCATCGCACACATGTCCAGGGGAGTCGAGATCATTGCAGCCCGAGTGCGGACGCTGGCTGACATGGCAAGTCTGGTGCCTCGTAGCGAGATGGCTGGCAGCATCCCGACAGAGGCCAAGTAGTGGTGCGCCATGGCTGAGTACCTGAAACTTCCTGTCTACCTCGACTACCACGCTACTACGCCCGTAGACCCACGGGTCTTGGAAGCGATGATCCCGTACTTCAGCCATGTCTTCGGCAATCCTGCCTCCAAGAACCACGCGTTTGGACGCGATGCCCACCGTGTCGTGGAGGGTGCGCGTGAAGTGTTTGGCAAGGCGACGAATGCGAGCCCCCAGGATATTTGCTTCACATCAGGTGCGACCGAGGCTGTCAATCTGGCTATCAAGGGCCTATTCTTTGCGAACCGCGGTAAGCGCCAGCACTACATCACGGTTGTCACAGAACATAGGGCTGTCTTAGATTCGTTCCGCAGGATTGAGTCCGAGGGAGCCGAAGTCACCTACCTTCCGGTGGACGGGCTAGGCATGCTGGATCCCCAGCAGATCGCTAGCGCCATCCGACCCGAGACGATCATGGTCAGCGTCATGACCGCCAACAATGAGATAGGAGTCATCCAAGCGATTAGGGAGATCGGTGCTGTCTGCAGGGAGCGAAACGTTTTCTTCATGACGGATGCCACCCAAGCCCTCGGGAAGATTCCGATTGACGTGCAGGCTATGAACATCGACCTGCTTGCCTGCTCGGCGCACAAGATCTATGGGCCGAAGGGTATCGGTGCCTTGTACTGTCGCAGGAGCATGCCGCGTGTTCCGCTTCTGCCGATTATCGATGGCGGCGGCCACGAGCGCGGCCTACGCTCTGGCACACTGAACGTTCCAGGAATCGTGGGTTTTGCGAAGGCCATCGAATTGACCATCAAGGAGATGAAGCACGAGCAACGTAGGTTAGGGAAGCTGCGTGATACCCTCTATCAGACCCTCAAGCAAGGAATTCCTGACATCAAGTTCAACGGGCACCCGGAGCATCGACTCGCTGGTAACCTTAACGTATGTATTCCCGGCATAGAGAGCGAAGCCCTCATCATCGCGCTCAGTGACACGGTGGCCATATCATCCGGTTCTGCCTGCACCACTGCTGCGGTGGAACCCTCCCATGTTCTCAAAGCACTCGGCCTCGCCGAGGCCGACATTCACTGCTCCGTTAGGGTCGGATTGGGACGGCAAACAACCGGTGAAGAGGTCAGCTATGCGGGGCAGGTGATCACAACAGAAGCACAGCGCATCCGTTCTCTCGTTGGGCGGGGCGCGGCTTCCTGACGGACATCCGCGCAGCCCGGCGTCGGCGGGAGATTGCTCCCTGGGAAAAGGGGTTGATTCATACATCTCGCCGACCAGCGTGCGGCCCTTCGGAACTTACGCAGGGAAGCGGGGAAGCCATTCCGTACCTCGTGGGTCCTAGGGGCCGGGGCTGAAGATAACCACAAAGCTGGGCATTTGCAGGGTGGCGCTTGGCCCAATACTAGGTTGTCGTAGGAGGGTCCGCGCAGGACCGTTGCTGGCCTGGAGAAGCTCCGGCATAGCGGGTGAAATGAAATTTCGCATGCTCATCGGCAGAGAGTTGCTCGGGCGAAGTTTGACCTCGTCAAGATTGGTCGTGAGCCTTGGTAGATTGAGCCACGTGGACCGGCGGCGGCTTCCCGCCCGCGAGTGAAGACGGGGCGCTTGATGCGGTTTTCCAGATTGGGCTAGCCCGTTTGTCCCGGCTGGGCCAGCGCACAGCAATCGGTGCGCTCAGCGATCCAGCCGGTGGTTCACACCCTGATGCTGTCGGGCGCTCGAACACACAGACACCCCAGTGAAAGCGCTCCAGGCCCAGGTAGCTTGCTACTTCATAGTGATATATAACACTGTTATACTTCGATTAGGTCTACACTTTCGATATGGGAGAGCACTTTCAGTGAGGTGTGTCTGTTCTGAAAGCTTATAAGCCAGCTCCACCAATCAATAGTCATGAAGCGAAGCGCCAGAAGCGGTGAAAGTGACACACCCCGCCGAACTCTCTTCAGTACGCTTGAGAAGCGCACGGTCTTCAAAGACCTGACCGTTTTCGACACGGATTACATCCCTGAGCATATCTTCGTGCGCAAAGAGTTCGACCCCATCATCCGGTTCTACTTCGACGCCATGAAGTCCTCACTCCAGCAGACTATGATAGTGGTGGGGCCATCCGGGTGCGGGAAGACACTCGCTTGCCGCTACTACGCAAAGGAGGCAAGGCGTTACGCCGAGAGCACAGGCGTCACGCTCTCCTCAGCATATTCCAATTGCAGAGAGACGGGAGCGCCGTACGTCTTCTGGACGAGCCTTCTGGACCAACTCGGTGAACCTGCGCCGAAA
This sequence comes from uncultured Thermotogae bacterium, assembly GCA_964504085.1. Taxonomy (GTDB): domain Bacteria; phylum Bipolaricaulota; class Bipolaricaulia; order UBA7950; family UBA9294; genus CAZDDA01. Next base: position 26,324 of record CAZDDA010000003.1, read on the forward strand.
GGGTTGTCGATCACAGACCTCCTTGCGAGGCTAGCGAAGGCGCTTGCAGGCCATCGCCACGTCGTGATCGTTCTGGACGAGGTGGAGAAGCTGTTTGCGCGGCTTGGCCAGGAGCGCGCGAACGACATCGTCTATAACTTGGTCCGCCTTCGCGCTAACCGAGACCTCGACACGGCGATCTCCACGATACTCGTATGCAACAACACCCACTTGGCCGACCTCTTCGACGGCCCCGTGAGATCATCCCTGAACGCCACCAACCTAGCCATTGGACCTTA
>CAZDDA010000004.1:0-19137 GCA_964504085.1 uncultured Thermotogae bacterium
AGTAGAACGCGCTACCTTTCCCAACCTCCGATTCCACCCAGATTTCCCCCCCATGCTCTTCTACAATGCGTTTGCAGATTGCAAGACCTACACCAGTTCCTTCATAGTCCTCTCTTGGGTTCAGCTTTTCAAATATCCCAAAGATTTTCTCCTGATAGCGAGACTCAATCCCGATCCCGTTGTCTTGCACTAAGAACTTAACCATTCCGTTGCGCTTTGCCTGCTGCTGCCATCCGATACGTACCGCAGGGAGAGCCTTGTCATTGTACTTTATTGCATTCGTGATGAGATTGCTGAACAGCTCTCTGATACGGGTTTTACTGCCCAGCACCGCCGGCAGATCGCTGTCTACCTGCAAGCTAACCCCCCGCAGACGAACTTCAAGGTCTTTCTTGGTCTCCTCCAACACGCGCCTCACGTCAACGCGTTCAAAGGAGCCCGAGTCTACATGAATGCTGGAAAAGGCGACCAAATCATTGATAAGTTGGCGCATGCGAGCTGAGGTCTCTTTCAGCGTATGCAGGTAGCTGACCCCCTCTTCGTCGAGCCGGTTTGCATAGTCTTCGAGGAGAAAGCCACTAAATACTTCGACCGTGCGCAGAGGTTCCTTGAGGTCGTGGGAGACGACGTGCGAGAATTCCTCCAGTTTTTCGTTTGTACGTTCCAAGTGAAGCGTCTTCTCGCGCAGTCCCTCTTCCAAGCGTTTGATTGTCGTAATATCAATGTAGTGATCGATACGACCACCCTTATATCGATCCGTCTCGATCGGGATCGATCGATACTCAAGAATTCGTTCCTCTCGATCCAATCCAGGGCGAACACGGCAAATGCAGGAGTCGATGCGTTGCCCGGTCTCGATCGCCTCCTCTACGGTGCGACGAAAGTCCTCTGCCTTCTCAAAGGCACCAACATAGCGACCGAAGGCCCGTAGCGCATCAATGCCGATCAACCGCTCTCGATCCACTCCAAAGAAGCGACCGATGGTCTCATTCGCCCACACTACTTGACGCTTCCGATCCGTAATGATGATCCCCGAATCAAGTGTGTCCACTGCATCCTCGATCAGATTTCGATACAGCGCCTCCGTCTCCATGAGGCGCCGCTCCAACTCCTTCTCTTGCCGGCGGTCACATGCCTCCAATACCGCCAAGCGTTCCGTCAACCGCCTTGCCTTCAGTTCGACTGGGATGCTCACCCGTTTCTCCGAGATGAACCGAAGTGCCACATCGCGAATCTCTCCGCGTTCAAATAGGCGCAACAACTCCATCTTCAGTTGGTCCATGTCGTTCGGATGGACATACTCAGACAGTTGCAGCGACCGTTTGGCAAGGTACCCGATCGTGCTTCGTGAGGCCTCGTTCCTTTTCAAAGCAGTGCCATTCTTATCGATGAAGTGAATCATATTAAGGGAGTTTTGGAGAATATCTTCCTCATAGGGCCCTTTGACGCTTTTAGCACGTCGCCACTGATTTCGGCGCACATCTCGTTTCCGATTCACCAGGCCGATCCCTCCTCCCAAACCGATATCGGTTGCCAGAAGAGCCGCCAAGATAGAGGGAGACGTTGGCTTGAGGAACAGAAGCAGCAGAATTCCAATCACCGCCGTAACTCCCCCTAGCAGCAACCCTCCTCTAAGCTTCAAAGAGCACGCTCCCAGAACAAGGGGGACAGCGAGTGTGGGAAAGACAAGTCCACTGGGCGGATACCCTGCGCTATGTAGGAGTACTACAGCGAGGATCGCAATGCCATACGCGACAATAACGATAATCGCCTTCTCCACCGCATTCAATCCACTCGTCAACAACAGACCATCCGCGTAGACGTTTCAGCCCTCCAAACTGCCCAAAACACCCTTCTAGACTATAAAAAGTGCTTATTAAATCAGGAAGGACACCGGTCACCAATCCAGAAGACGTTCTTCTTTCTTCTTGTGGAGTTAGATAATCAGATTGGCATGAAGATCCACGGGGAAGGGCTCCATGATCTTCAGCAGGTAATCCTCGCGGAGGATCTTGATCTTGCGACTCTCAATGGCGATGATTCCTCTGCTTTCGAGTTCACTCAGTGTGCGAATGGCCGTTTTGGAGGAGACCCCGGCCATCTCTGCCAGCTCGGCGCGGGAGAGTTCCACGCCGCTTTTGCCAAGATACAGGATCAGCCGGGCCAGTCGCTCTTTGCTCGACGAGTAGGACCGCTCGGCCAGTTTGTTCTGAAAGGCCTTCAACTCTTCGGAGAGCCTCTCGTATAGGCGGAAGATTGTCTTTGGGTGCCTCTCCAAGAAATAGAAGAAATCGCCGCGTTCGATAAACCCCACCACCACCGGTTCAAGCGTCTTGGCATAAGCGTTGTGACTTCCCTTGTCGAACAGGGTTGTCTCCCCCAAGATTTCACCAGGACCTGCAATCTTCAGGATCTGGCTTTTGGCGCGCATGCTCCTCTTCACCAGCTTGACCATTCCCTCAAAGATGAGGTAGAACCCGAACGCCGGTGCGCCCTCCTGGAAGATAATCTCCCCCTGACCGTACTTGATCTTGCGCGCACTCTCTCGAAGCTTCTCTAGATCTTTCTCCTTGAGATCGGAGAAGATGTGAAAGTCTTTAAGATCGATCATCAAAAACCCCCTCTAACCCATGACCGTATGCGACTTTCGTTTGTTCGCCACCGTTTTTTCCGCCCCCTCATCACCCCAATACAGGGGTCATACGTCCGGCATTGTAACAGATATCACATTGAAAGCCAAGCCCCCCCTTGAGTGTCGCAGCTGGCCGCCTGCTCCGAAGCAAGTTACAATGAGGCCCATTGTGCGCAAATTCAGACAGAGAAAGACAATCAGCGTGGCGGTTGTACAGCCTGCGATTGTCGAGGAAATCGATGCCCAGCGTCTGGCCCGGGTAGAACGCCTCCTCGCAGGAGTGGAAAAAGCAGACTTGGTGCTTCTACCGGAGCTTTGGAGAGTGGGGTATTCCAACCTCACTGCTTACTCAAAGAAGGCGGAGACGATCGATGGGGACACAGTATCTTTCTTGAGCGGCACCGCAAGAAAGCTTGAAGCTTACCTATTGGGGGGGAGCATCGTAGAACGGCGTGGGGAGACTTTCCACAACACTGCCGTACTTTTCGATCCTGCGGGGGAGCAAATCGGAGTCTATCGAAAAATCCACTTACTCAACTACCACTCGCAAGAACGGAATCTCCTCACAGCCGGAAGGCAGATCAAGGTAGTGGAAACAGAGATTGGGCACTTGGGATTGGCCATCTGCTACGACCTTCGCTTCCCCGAGCTGTTCCGAGAGATGAGCACGGAGGGTGCAGAGGTATTCCTTATTCCAGCCGCCTGGCCCGCAGTCCGCGCAGAACCGTGGGAGAGCCTGTGTCGGGCCCGGGCAGTGGAGAACCAGGCATTCGTCGTTGCCTGTAACGCTACGGGAAGAGAGCTTCTCGGCCGCAGTATGATCGTCGATCCGTGGGGAGTGAAGACCGCCGCTCTCGGAGGTAACGAAGGGATACTGCGCGCCAATATCGATCTTGAGACCCTCAGAGAGTTCCGAGAGGAGTTCCCCGCGTGGAAGGAACGCTGACCACTCGCGCATTACGTCAACCTACACGTCCGCCAAGTTCCTTAGAAGAATCCACCTGCCAAGGGGCTCACTCGCGTTTAGCAACTCGTTGGCAATGAGCTAGCGCTGTCTCTTGTACTACGCTTTCGAGGAAGACTTTCGACCAATGAGCCTATTACACCGTGCTACTTCGTCGGGGAAATGATTCACCAGCCGGTTCTTCTTTAAGTTATTCTCTGCAATCCAAAGAAGATCCTTATCCCCAGACGCGGCAAGCTTTCGCAGCACCTGGAACCCTTCCTCGGGGAGCGCAGAGGTAATCACGCTGAACGTGTATCCCAAGCCCTTACGCAACGTCTTGAACTCTTCGGATCGACGTTCACGACTGGTCTCCATGCAGGCCACAATGACCTGGTGGAGCCTCAACGCTTGCTCGACAATGGATGCTTCCTTCAGAAGCCTCGGCTCAGCGACACCGGCAGCAATTGCCCGCATCGCCAGCCAATCCTCGTCCTGAATCCAATCCGCAAGAGTGCCCAACGTTCGTTCGGGACGAACCTCGATGAGCCTCTGAATCGCCATCGCCACCGCTTCTCTCACCCGCCAGCGCGGATCGTGAGAGAGGTCGAACAGACGGGATAAGGCCTCCTCGAAGTAAGACGCCCAGACGGCCCCCACGGCAGCCAAACCGCGCGTCCCGCAGAACGCGATGAATTCCTGCGGATCGTTTGTCGGAGCCTCGGCGGCGGAAAGTTGAGCGAATGTCAGACACAGATTCCACATGCAATCTGGATTGTCTTCAGCATGGTTTTCGGCCCTCTGCGCAAACGCTTCGGCAAGCTCCAGATTGCCCCGTGGTCCGGGAAGATGGCTTTTCTGGATCAGATACTCACGAAGAGGCACTGCATCATCATTGCAGAGAAACTGGTCGAAGTACTCACCAAGAGCTTGCTCGTGGAGATCTCTCCTGTTCATTGTACTGAAGCGATCCTACCAACCAGATGTATACTCATCAACCAGTTGTGTTTCTTGCTCTTGTTGCTTTTGTAAGGTTCTCAGGAAGGCACTACAGCCAGGGTTCGATGTCCTGCTCGCCAAACCGCGAAGGAAGACCCGAGAAGCGAATCACGCCCTGGCGATCGACCAGGAACACACGGGGCAGCCCGGTCACATCATAGAGGCTCTTGACCTCCTTTGTGACGTTGTACGATCCCCACAGCGTGATGAAATCGGAGTAGCCGTTCTGCTGCAAGTAGCGTGAGGCAATCACTGCATTGCCGTCCAGGTTGATCCCCACTACGATCAACCCACGATCCTGATAGCGTTGTCGCAAGTCCTTAAGAGTTGGCATCAAAGCTTGGCATCCGGGGCAGGTGCTCCTCCAGAAGTCAAGAATCACCACTTGGCCAAGGAAATCCGACAGAGAAACCTCGGCTCCGCTCAGGTCTGGAAGCGTGAACGACGGAGCGGCTTTCCCAACAGTGTTTCCAACCAGAGCCGAGGCAGCTCGGCCGGGCACTGTAGGCACTTGACTCACGATCGGCTTCGGCACACCGGGATTGGATGAGTCAATCGTACGGGTGACCAACTGCGCCGCCCCCTCGTTGTCGATGACAAGGAGATTGACATCGTAGTCGCCGGCCCTCGGGTAGGTATGCACCCTAGTGATCCCGGAGCCGGAGTACCCGTCTCCGAATACCCATTGATAGGACACGATGTCTCCGTCAGAATCGTAGGATTCCGTGGCGTCGAAGAGAACCGTCAACGCTGCCCCGTCCGACGATGAGGAAGCCACGAATCGGGCAACAGGAGGCGTGTTGGCAAGCACGGCACTGCCAACACACACAAAGGCGGCCAGCAGAAGAGTCATCGCGGTGCGTCTCGGGCTCAATATCATGTCACCAGTCACCTAGAAAGACGGCAGGCTCCAAAAAGAGCCTGCCCTCATCCTTTGTAAGTATAGCAGATTTCAAAGCACAATCCTATTCATGTCTAGCCGCGCCAGCGGTCACCATAACTGGAGCTTCTATTCGAAGGTTCTCGATAGGATTGCAGTGAGCACCCCCTGGAAGATCACTTACGAACTCGTTCGCTAGTTGAGTAATCGTAAGACCAAATCACGCAAAATACGGTATTTGCTGATGCAAGAGTTGTAAGCAGAGTGGTCATGGCCTTGCTTCTCGAAACCAATCGAGGTTGAGAGTTGGTATTTCGACCGATGTGCCAAGATCGGCCCATCCTGGCTACCTGTCACCATGAAGCAGCTAACAAACGCGTTCCAGGTATAGTTCCCCAGGCTCCAGCAGCTGCTTTCCATCTTGCCCTTTTGGAGTTGCCCTATGACTTGCTGAAGCGATTTCGTGTCTGTCTTGGTGAGGTCCGGGACTGCGCGAGACTACACTGGAAGTGGACCAACCACTCAGGGCCGGTTGAAAGGGGACTGTCTTTCCGACACCTTTTTGCTTCACAGCTTCTCTAGGATGAACTCAACAACACGCTCGGCAGCGTGGCCATCTCCGAACGGATTCACCTGTTTTGCCATTTTCGCATACTCACGTTCGTCGTCGAGCAGTCTTTGGGTCTCTTCGAAAATCTGGTGACTATCTGGATCCACCAATTTGGCTGTACCCGCTTCGATCGCTTCCGGCCTCTCCGTTTCCTTCCGCATCACCAAGACTGGTTTTCCTAGAGAAGGAGCCTCCTCTTGAATTCCACCGGAGTCGGTCAAGATCAAATAGGCACGATTCATCAAGAACACAAAAAGAGAATAATCGAGGGGTTCAATGAGGTGAACATTCTTTGCATTTCTCAAGATCCTGTACACCGGCGCTCTAACATGGGGATTCAAATGAACCGGGTAAATGACCTGGACATCGTCGTTTTGGTGCGCAATCGCTCTAAGCCCGTTGCAGATGTTTTCGAATCCGTCGCCGAAACTCTCTCGCCGGTGCCCCGTTACCAACACCATCCGTTGGCCATTCAAACAGATGCCGTATTGTTTCTGGAGCACTTCTTCCAGCATTTTCTTCCGGAAGGGTGTGGCCTGTTGGTGGGACATCCAGAGAAGGGCATCGATTACGGTGTTTCCGGTTACTGCAATTCGTTCTTGAGGAACACCTTCCTGCAACAAATTTTCCCGTGCAAGCTCCGTGGGAGCAAACCAGAGATCACAGAGTGCGTCGACGAGTTTCCGATTCATCTCTTCGGGAAAAGGATTGTATTTGTTGTACGTGCGCAGACCCGCTTCCACGTGGCCGATTCGGATTTTGAGGCAATACGCAGCAAGGCTGGCCACGAACGCTGTAGTGGTATCTCCATGCACCAAAACAATATCCGGTGACTCCTTCTTCAACACTTTCTCCAATTCCTTGAGTATTAGGACGGTAACACCAAACAGAGTTTGATCCTCACGCATGATGTTCAGATCCCAATCGGGTGTGATCTGAAAGACGTCTAGAACTTGATCCAACATCTGTCGGTGTTGTGCCGTGACACACGTTCGGGACTGAATCTCCGGCCGTTTGTGCATCTCCTTGATCACCGGTGCGAGCTTGATTGCCTCGGGACGTGTTCCGAAAACTGTTAGAACCTTCACAGTCCATTCACCTCTCAAAAAACGACCGTTCTTCCCTGTCCGCCTAGCCAACTGGAACGAAAAGCGCCCGGACAGTGCACTGCTCAGGCAGTAGAACCCTCACTACAGATGTTTCGGGGAACGTTGGATCGTTCCAACCCGCGAATCTGTATCCCGGTGCAGGTTCTGCTCGCAATACCACCGGGATACCTTGAAAGTACGTTCCACGCCAGGGGTAACTCTCCGGTAGGATAGTGCCTATTTGGACGGAACCTTTCCCTTCTACCGGTGGCTCAATCACTAGTTCGACCGTACCGGTCAGCCCGAACTTGTCATGAATGAATGAACGAACATACTCCGGACGCTGACGGGCGAAGTCACGCAATCCCTCTACATTGGCCTTCCATTCGTCAAGCGAGAAGCCCCAATCGCTTCTCCAAGGGGTCATCTTCAGAAGGGAAAAGTCTGGCTCAATAGCCGAGGCAAAAGAATCGATTTTCGCGATCACACACGTGGGATGCAACGTGGTGTTCAGTAGGTCTGCAAATCGATTGATGAAATAGGTGCGATACCCTTCGTTTTCCAGTAGTTTTCGAAGCATCACTGTCAACCACAGATCACCGTCTGCCCACGCTGGCCCAAGATCTGGTCTTGGATTATCACGTGTATGCCAAGCGAGAGAATCGTGTGAAACCGGGACATCTGGTTCCAGGCCGAAGGTAAGATCCATGTCCCACATGATCCAGCGCCATTTCCCCTCGGGTGCTCTCGGGCGGAATCTCACATAATTCCCCCATACATCAATGTTTCCGGAATAGATCTGGAAGATTTGGTAATCGGTGAAGTTCTTGATATCAATGAGCTGTTGCGCTTTGGCGTAATTGTCCTCCAAACTCAAGTCCTGGCTTTCGAAGAATGAAAGCGTTTCGTCCCACTGCACTACGTCGCCCGTCTTAACGGTTTTCTCCTCTGCAACAAGATCACAATCATCCATTTGGAAGTTTGATGCAATGTAATCCCGATCAATGTGTTCTCGAAGGTTGTAGATGCCCCACGGCCAGCCATTAAGATAGACAAAGACTGACCTTTTCGCAGAGACGAGCCCGCCTTCTTCTGCCCAAAGGGCGTGCATCAAAGCATCGCGCATCCGTGGCAGGCTCCCCTCGCCGTCGTTCCCACCGTTTCTGACGACGAGGCTGCTGAAACTGCTTATGTCCTTCTCTTTGAACACCTGATAGTCAAGGCGGTCTGGGCCGTATGTTTCACGGAAGTAGAGAATGAAGCTCTTCTTGGGAAACTCTCTTGTTGTGCCACCGAAAATACGAATACCTGCATCCAACGCAAATCCCAACGCTCCTCCTTCTTCGAAGAACTCGATCGTCATCGGCCGTTCCCATTCCCGCCCGTGTTGCGCAAAATTGGGGCGAGCCGGGTCCAGGCCAACTGTGTAAATGCCTACCTGCTTGTCCCACATGTTCGCCGGATCGGTGGTTAGTGAGAGAACCGGCAGATGAACAGCCTCATTGATGAAGAAGGTGTGCGTCATGATCGAACTGGGGATCAGGCCCTGTTTGAAGGCACGGGCACGGAGGACTTGGGTCTTGTCGAGGATCAAAGGTGCAACGTAGCGCAGGGATCTCTCTGTCGGAAGAGAACCATCAAGTGTGTAATAGATCGTGGCTTTCTCTATCATCGTGGAAAGAGTCACTCTGATCGACCCCCGGTAAAACCCGCTACCCATACCCGATTGAGGAGGATCCGCGATCCTGCTAGATAAGGGAGTATCGTTCTGGGTGCCCGGGGTCGGTTCGGCGAAGTAATACCAGATCGCTCCGCCGTCAGGCAGGCGGCCAATGGAAACATCTTGCATCTGTTCGGCGAAGCTTAGCGAGTCAATTTCCTTCCGATCGGGGGCATGAAGACCCAAGTACTCCCCCTCTTTGTCGAGCTTGAAATTGGTATGCAAACTCATTTTGCTTATCAGAGAACCGACAGCGGCTCCCTCTCCGCTTGGCCGGTAGTCCTCCACGAACTTTCCCTGTCCCACCACGCTGATCATGCCCCAGGAGTCCCACCCTCCAAGCTGGGCTACGTGCTCGCTCCCTAAGGCCGCTAACGCTGCTCTGGCTTCGGGATTCAGGTGGTCGGACGCCTCGTCTTTGGCGGCCACGATGAGAATCTCCCCTCGTGCTAGTCTATTCAGGTAACGGACCAGGCTATCGTTGGTATCGCTTGACTCCCACGTATCGTAGACTGTGCTTTCAATATAGTTTCCCCGCTCATCCAACCTGACAATATTCAAGCCCCTGAGGTTGAGAGACCTCTCCTTGCCGTTCACTCGAATTCTTGCCACGTTGCCGTCGTGGAATCCGCCGCTTTCAAACTCCAGGGAGAGCGGGCTGCCAAAACTCCAGGTACCCGGCTGGCTTCGATCCTTGCCGGACGCCCAGACAACGAGCAGCTCGCCGGGATCGATCGTGACGGCAGGGAAACTCCATTTCTCTGGATCATCTGGGTCGTCGGTGAGGGTGTAGCCTTCTAGATTGATCGGACCGGCTGTCGGATTGCACAGCTCAATCCAATCTTCGAAATCCCCTTCCTCGTCGGCGAGAATCGTATTGTTGAAGGCCAGGACCTCGTTGATGATGACAGATTTCCCCTGACCCAAAACGACAAGAAAAGATAAGGATACGATTAGAAACGCACAGGCCGCGCTTTCCACGATTCTCTCCCGTAGAACACGTCGCCCACAATACGTCTCTCTCCTATTCATGGTTCATAACACGTTTCCCGACAACTCGTCGTCCTCGGTAACGACCACCGCCACTTTGCGCACTTCCGATACGGAGGAAAGGGTTTGAGAAAACTTGATCATATCGGTCGTCCTCAACGGCTTGACCAGGAAGGAGAGCTCCAACTCTTGGTTGGCTAGCAACGAGCGGGCATTGACCAGTTTGTAGTCACGCAGGAAACGTTCGAACACCTCCTTGTGATACAGGGAGGCCTCTCCCCCATTAAGGGGAACGGAAAACTTGACAAGCGTCTCTCGTGTCCCACGAAAGCCAAGCTTCGAGTAGTGGAGCAGCAGGATGAATAGACCGATAAGAAAGGCGCCCAAAGCTGTCTCAAGATACAGTCCTACCCCGGCCCCCATCCCCGCAACCAGGGCGAGAAATATAAACGCAGCGTCCCTTGCGTCTTTGATCGGCGTACGGAACCGGATGACGGCAAGTGCCCCCACAAGGGTGAACGCTCGAGTAATCTGATTGGAGATGATCATCATGACAAGCGCAACGATCATCGAAAGATAGGTGAGGGTCCGTAGAATCGAGGCGGAATAGGTAACATCAGGGGCGACACGGCGGTAGACGAACGCCACATAAAGTCCAAAAAGGAGACTGATACCGACGGCGCTAAACACGTCCAACAACGAGAGTGTTGTAGGATCAATTTGCTCAAACACAGGCCATACCATCCTTAAAAACAGGAATGTCGCCGAGAAAATGGGCTGTGCTTGTACAGTACTTGGAGCAAGCCTGGGCCTGCAGATCAAAGCGAGCCCTTAGCGAGCCAATCCATCGGGGCAAGACGCGAGAGAATTTGACCTCGAGGATAACGGCATCATGCAGGATGAATTCCAATCCGGTCTCGTCGTGGATCTGCCTCAATGCAGGGAACATCATCGCCCTGAGGTTCCCATCAAGGGTCACCCTGATTGTCTCATCCACAGAATCAACGTACGCCTCACGCTCGTACGCGGCGAGCAAGACAGGCGAATAGGCATCTCGGTGCACGTGGAAGAGAAGCTTCTCCACGACCCTCCTGTCGGGGCGGTCGAGAGACGCAAGGGAATCATACTCCCGGCCTCCAATCTGGTTGAGGAGTTCACTGCTGAGTAGTAGCTTCTCTTTTGCATAGAACAGGCCGCTTTTCCTCTTGTGTTCCAAAAACAAGGGGGAAGAGCCAGAATGGTTGTACGTCCGTATTCTGAACTTCTCCCTGTACCTGTTCCCGGCCATTTTTTCGTGAAAACAGCGGAAATGCGGGCTGTCGAAATAGATGCTTCTCACGGTGTAGGTGTTTGCATCCCTCGCACCGCAGTGCTCATCCAGCTGCAAGTGGGCCCTGAGAAAACGGGCCACTCTTTTTGCAACGTCCGGCCGGAGTACGTGTTTTAGTTCGTATCGATGCACCGAGGGATATCGTCCGAGTGTCACGATGAATCCCCTAGCCAAGGCGGCACAGGATCGAGGAGGGAAAAGAGGGCGGAAAGGTCCGCTTCCCCTTCCCGAAGCATCTCCAGACGTGTCACCCCGAGCATCTCAATCAGGGCGTTGAAGAAGTTCTCGATCGCTGCAGGGGATACCGTCATAAGCAGGGGAGGCAGCCACTCCTGAAGGGACACACCAAGCGACGCGTTGAGCGCGGCCAAGAACTCCGTGTTGTCTCCAAAAAACCGCGCAAGCGCTGCGGCTACACGCTCTGGATTCTCCTTGCGAACCTCTGCAATTCCCTCACCGAGCATCCTTCCCAACTGCTGTGGCAGAGCCCGGTGCGGATCCCCGACCGGCTCGCTTCCGGATAGCCACTGGATGAGAATCGGTCTTGCCTCGGCGGGCGTCCAGTTGAGCTGGACGGTGCCCCCAGCCACCAGTGTTCCTTCCGAAAAGTCAAACGCCCAGGCTGTCCTCTCGCTTTGCGCTGGAAGGTAGCCGCCCAACTCGATCTTGTGCGTAATTGTGACCTCGCGATCGAACTCGACGTGCAGCCCGGTCACCACCGCTCCGACCGTATTGGAGAGCATCCCAATGCCCGTTCCGTCGCCCTTGTAGAAGGTCAGCCCCGCTTCCTCCCTTGTGACCGGATGTGCTTCTCTTAGCGAAGTCCGGTGGGCTCTGATACGGCTTTCCGTGGCTTTCCCGAGCAGGCTGTAGGAGGAAGGGTCCTGTGGCAGTCCCACCTCTTCTTCCCAGATCACATAGCCGGCAAACCAGGGCTTGTCGCTCAACACGGAGAAAGCCGCTGAAAAAGCGTCTGCTTGCTCAGCCTCATCGGGTGAACCGGGCCACACAAAATTCCACGGGGCTTGATTGGCCCCGTCCTTACTCTGGTAACCCAGCTCCCAAAAGACGATCCGTCTGTCATACTGCGCGGAGAGCCGTTCCAAGTCTTCCACGATGTCTTGGCCATTTGCGTCCTCATACCATGCGGATTCAAGTTCTTCAACGGTGGGATCGCTCTTCCGCGTTAGGTCGAAGTAGGCGCTGACGCCAATGAAATCAAGTGATTGCCAAGGAGACCAGTGGAGAACCCTCTCGTACTCATCACGACTGGCCCACCAGTTGGTGAGATAGGAGAGCTTCCCGCTGTAAAGCGCCCTCAGTTCGACGATCGTTTGTTGCCATTCATCTTGATAAGAAAGCATGCTTTCAAACTCCCAACCCAAAAGCATGGCCTCCACGCCCTCTTCCTCAGCGAGGACCGCGTAGTCTCGGAGAATCTCGCGCCAGTGCTCAAACCATACCCCGATGTCTACGGGTGCCAGATCCCCTACCCAATCCTCGATGACCTTCCCCTCAAATTCCCGTTCAGACTCGACCAAGAGATACGGCAAAAGGACAACACCAAGGCCGTGTCTATGGGCTTCCTCGATGGCGTGTCCCAAAGTCTGTCGGGAAGGGGTATGACTTGGGTCGGGATGAGGATTCAATGCGCTCAAAGAGTCTTGAACAAGCGGGACGATGAGGCCTACGTACTGTACCCCTAGCGCGGTCTTAAGCCGTACGAGCTCTTCGGATACCTTATCGGAATCGTAGGCGCTCGGCGTCCATCCAAGGTACCAGACGCCCTTAATATCAGCCAAGGACAGCAGTGCTTCGAGAACGTGACGGTCAAACGTGGCCGGCTGAGCCGACAGTCCGAGTTGACTGAAAAAGGCGGCAAACACCACCAGCCAGAATGCTGTACCGACCAAGATCGTCCTTATCAACCTACCCACAACGTATCCCTCCTTACTAATCTCCACAGATATTCCCAAACACGTCTTCTGCCGGTTTTCCTAGCACACCGTACATTTTGTGTATTTTGGGCAGGCCAATCCGCTCCGCGTAGATGCCGTATCCTTGGAACCACTCGATGCCTGAAAACACACTCAGAAAGGCTTCCCAGCAATCCGCTTGCTCGCCCAGGTCCTCCTCCCCAGGACGGGGAAAATCCCAAGGATAGATATTGGTCCCGTCTTTGCTCGTATAGCCAATCTCCCAGAACACGATGGGTTTTCCATACTCATGGTGCAGTGCTTCCAGATCTGCTAGGATATCCTGGCCTTTGCGGTCACAGTTCCAAGCAACCTTGAGGTCCTCTATGGACGGGTCGGCTTCGTCCGTGAGTTCAAAGTAGCCGGTTACCCCAATGTAGTCGAGGTGCCGCCATTGTGTCATCTCCTTGACCTGTTGGTACTCAACTCGATCGGCCCAGAAATTCACCGAATAGCCAAGCTTGCCGTGATAGATGCTCTTCACTGCGACGATTAGCCTGTTCCAGTCATCCTTTCGGTTGCGCAGTGTCGCAAGCTCGGAGCCTAGGAGCAGAACCTCAACATGGGTCTCCTCGGCAAGCGTCGCATAATGGAGGAGGATCTCACGCCAGTGGTCAAACCACAGCTCGACATTGTTGGGCCTGATTTCGCCTTCCCAACTCTCATCATCGGGGAATAGCGGGGTAAGGAGGATCACTCCCATCCCCATGCGATGGATCTGCAAAATCACGTTTCGAAGCGCCTCATCGGACGCGGTCCTCTCGGGATCGCGATGGGGATTCGAGGAGGTGACATCGTCTTGGTACGTGCTGGCAAAAAGGCCTATGTAGTTGGAACAAAGCCGCGATTGGATCTGCCATAAATCATTGATCACACCCGATTGCTGATAGCTTTCCTTGTGCCAACCAAGATACCATACGGCGCGAATGGGAGAATGGTCCTCGTCTTCCGAAGAAGCTCCGCTTTCTTGGAGCGCCAGCAACGTCTCCAAAGTGTCAAAGGCGTAGGCATCGTTAGTAGTGGCTGAGAATGCGCCGTAAACAGGAGATTGCCGAGCCGTCTGTTGACTGGGGATAAGCTTCTCCGAGACGATTGCACCGGCAAATGAGGCATCCCCTAGCCTGAGCGCCGTTTGCGCGGTCAGAGCGTACACGGCAGTGTTCTCCCAAGCCACTAGCGGAGTCCCTGTTTCAGGATCATAACGGCCGAGTATCTTGCCATTTCGAGCATATTCTTCCTTCACGAAGCCGAGGAAGGCTTGCGCAGTGTCAAGCGCTGCCGAGTCCGGATCGCTGTGGCCGTAGACGGCGAGTTGATAGGCGATCTGGGCCATGTGAAGCATGCTGCCGTCGCCCTTTTCATATCGCTGCTCAGCCGGAAGATAGTTTTGATAGAACAGGCCTTGATCTGTTGTCCCCGTAAGGACGATCTCGAGGTTTGCTGCAAGCGGCGCTTCCCAAGATCGATCCCACCAAGCGAGCCCCCTCATCCCTGCAAAGTTCAGTTGAGCCAGGACCACCCTGTCGCCATATTCCACGAGACTGAAGTCAGGCTTCCAGGCAGCGTAGTAGCGTAACGTCTTATCTGGGGCGAGGTTATGGGTTTTGAGACCATCACCGATCCTAAAGGCAAGGTCCCAGTAGAACTCCTCTCCCCAAAGATCATAGGCCGAGAGAAGTGCTTCCACCAGCCTCAAGCTCTCCCCCGGGTCGTTGGAATAGGTACCCCAGGAGCTCTGCATCGGACGCATGTGGGTATTCAACTTCCAGTACAAAAGCCCAACAGGTTCTGCCAAAAAACAGTTCTTGATCAGCTTCACCTGTTGGTCGAAGAGCTGTTGGTCCCCTGAGCCAGTCGCATAATGCATGAGCAGGCTGCTGTTCTGAAGCAGGACGTCATGTCCAGCGGCCAGCTCCTCTTGAGGAGTAACAAGGGCCTGATATTGAGTATGGATGCCCCCTTGTGCATTCATCATTTTGACCAAGATGAACGTGAGGGCTTGGTGAACAGGTGAGACCGAAGCCGCTGCACCAAGGAGCATCGATCCCAAGGAAGACAGGAGGACCAGAACCACAAGCACTCTCTTGACCGTCATTTTGCCATCTCCCCAACTGCATAGCGTTTGGTCTTGACCCAGCGAGGTTTTTTGTGGGCGAGGATGCTCCCCCACCCCCAAATGAGTACCGGAATCCAGTGATAGGCATAGATTACCGACAGCGGAACAAGCACCGCGATTTTTCTTACGGGTATCTTTGCCCATAGCAATCCCAGGGTAACCATCGGGATGAAGCTAAAGGAGTTGGCCAGTAGGAAGGCAAGACCAAAACTGTTGGTAATGGTAACTGCTCCGGCAAGGTGAAGAACGGAGAGGAGCAAGGAGGAGACAACGACGAACGGGACGATCCAAAAACTGAGATAGTAGAGTAGATCTAGCTTCCTTGCCAAAGGAAGCTTGGCTTTAAGGACCCTTCCTCCCAAGACATGTTTCAGGAACACCTGCAATGTCCCCCATGCCCAGCGATGGCGCTGCTTGAACAACGCCTTAAAGGACTCCACTCCTTCCTGCTCCACCCACCTGTTCAAGAATCGTATCCTTCCTCCCTGCAGGTGAACCCGGACCCCGATGTCCAAATCCTCGGTGAGAGCGCACTCATCCCAGCAGCCTTCCTCGTGGCAGAGCCGGTCGAGGACGCTTGCGCGGATGAACTGACCG
The DNA here is from genome assembly GCA_964504085.1 of uncultured Thermotogae bacterium. Lineage (GTDB taxonomy): Bacteria > Bipolaricaulota > Bipolaricaulia > UBA7950 > UBA9294 > CAZDDA01. Next base: position 15,882 of record CAZDDA010000004.1, read on the forward strand.
TTTCCCCCAAGAGCCACCGCTCCCGAGGTTCGGTCGCGGACAGTCTGGGTAATGAACGAGAACGTGGTGAATTCGACACCCTGGAGAGCTGCAAGCAGGTTATGGCCATTCCTGATTCTCACCCCGCACTGCGAAGCGGAAACCGAAGCGTCGCGGAATACCCTCGCAACCTCAGTCAGTAGGTCTTGCTCCATCGCTCTCCCGTCGGCGTCGAAGACTCCAATCAGCCAGCCTTCTGGTTCTCTTTGAGGGAAACGTGCACACAGGTGGGAAAAGCCATGATTCAACGCGTCTCCCTTTCCTCGCCGCGAACGGGACGCTCCTCTGGACAAGAGGAGGACGTTCTCATGCACGGTGCCTAGCCTCTCAGCGATCTCCGCGGTACTGTCGTCGCTGTTATCATCGATGATCAGCACCTCTAATCGGCCGGAATACGGGAGGGTCAACAGGTTGAGGGTCGTCCTTTCGAGCACCCTTTCTTCATTGAGTGCGGGAATCATGACGGTAATGATTGGGAGATCTTCGACCAAATCGGGAGCGATTCCGTCCGTATTTACCCTGTTTTTCTTCCGATACGTAATGTGACAGCCGAGGAAATATAGGCACAGAAAGAGATTGTAAAGGACACAGTAAAAGAGGAAAAAAAAGGTGAGAAAGTCGGTTGAAAGTTTCATTGGCGATTGTCTCCCTTCGGAGACCGGGCAAGGTCAGCACCAGGGATTGCGATGGTCTCAGCGATCTCATCGTCTCTTACCGCTGCAATCTCCTCTCCCTTTTCCATGCGGGCCACGGCCCAGTGCAGAAGCTCGAGGGCCACCTTCAAAACCTCCGTCCGCGAGGCGGCCCCCATCAACTTCTTGAGGCGATCGAGTTTTTTGATCGTCTGGTCCGGAAAGATGAACTGGACTCTCCTTTTGGCTATGCCATTCGTTTTCATCATCGGCTCCTCCTTCTGGACGTCATTCCTTGTCAAGCAGGAAGGAGACCGGTTTAAAGGTCCAGCCCTGTTCCTTCAATCCTCTAACGAGCTGCTCTATCCTCTCGAGCCCCTCGCCCTGCCGCACGTGGTAGAAGAACGAGGCCAGTGCGCCATGGGGTAACCCAGAGAGCAGCTGCGCTTCGTTCAGTATCCTTTCCACATCAGCATCGGGGGAGCTCCCTTTGACATAGTCCAGGTTTGTTGGGACGTACAGACTGTTTTCGACCTCCACCGGATAGGGAATTAGATTCAGGTTAAACCCCCAGTGCGGGTTCTCATACAACAGATCGAAGCGCCGCTCAAAAACGGTGTATGCCTCTTGTCCTGCGGCATAGTGCGGGGTCTCCCATCCGACCAAGTACGGTCCTAGGCCGGAGAATTCAATCTCGATCAAGGCGTCGCCAACTCTTCGTTCGGCAAAATCGGCACCGTCTATAGGGGTGCCATTCTTTTCGTCCCAAAACTCGTAATCCACTGCCGTCTCCCCATCGTATTGATGCGTCGCCCCATGGAGAACGAACTCTCCCCCGTCCAAGAGGGCATTCTTGATCGTCACCCTACTAGCGCTATTCCAGCTCAGGCGGGTCTTTTCGCCACCTGCGCTCACATAAATTGGGATCAAAGCCAACGTAAACGGGACGCCTTCGCTTCGCAGGAATCCGGTTATCGCAAGTAACTGGTCGGGGTCCGTGAAGGAACCGATATCTTCGAGCCTCACAAGGGCCACCTTCCCCCGTTCAATCCCGTAGACTTCGTTCAGGATGTCGCAGAAGACAAGATGAGCGCTGAAGGGGGCGTAGTACGCTGTAGGGTGGAAACCCACAAAATAGAAGCATTCTCCGTCCTCTTGATGGCCTTCCTGTTTTGCACTGACGATAATCGGAGCTCCATCGACGGCGGCCCGTACGCGAGCCAGTTCAGCGTCGATTACGTCAACAAAGACGCGGTCGGGGGAAAACAGCCCATACCCCACGCCGGAATCCAGATAGAGTAGCTCGCCGCGGGCATTTCCCGTGGAGAGCATCCCGTAGCGCAGCCCACACTGAGGAAGGTACGCCTGGACCTTGTCCAAGTGGTAGCCCAGCCAAACAATCTTCTTCTTGGTTCTGCCCTCGCTTTCGAAGATATCCTCTATGAGCTCTGAGGGAGGGGGCTGGTCATAGTCCGTGGCATAATAGATGAGCACATCAAAATCCGTCAGGAGGCCCCGGTGATAGGCCTGATAGATGCCTTCCTGGTAGATGACTTGTACTCGAGTTCGATAGGCTGCCTCAAGCCAGACAGAGAGCCTGGAGACGAACGGTTCGGTCAACTGGGTGCGTCTTGAGGTGACGATGAGCGTCCGCGTCTCCGGCTCTTGGCCAAAGATGCTTTTGAGGACGAAGCTCGTGTATGCCTCGCAATAGGTCTCCCCGGAGTGGGAAAGGAGCGTCGCGTGGACCTGATACTCGCCCGTATTCCGAAAGGGCTCTCCTGTCACGGGAAGCGTGAGCAAGGACTCATCCCATTCGGCCCCTTTGCGCAGGGAAATGCCGCCTCGGTGGGACAGGGTCACAAAGGTTCCGAATGGCTCCCTCATTTCCACTTCCAGGCGCGCGTTCTCTATACTGGGCACAGCCAGGTCGGTGTTTACCTTGAGCCACATGGATAACTGAACAGCCTCATCGGGGTGGTATTCATACTTGTCGGTTGATATCTCCATCACGCACAGTGGAGAACCAGCACACGGAACAGCCAATCCTGAGACAAGAACAAAAAGCAACGCCATAGCGATCGCATATGTTGACATGCCTTTTGTCTGCCTCCCCTGAAGGGAAGGCATTAGTGGATTTTCAGCCTGCCATACCAATCCCTTTGGTCTTAGTGTCGCACGCGCACGATCACGGTTTCCGATTGTCTTTTTCGGTTTTCCAACCATCGAAATCACCTCCCTGCTGCAATCTGCGTTGCAGTAACACGAATGTCCGTGGTGTAATAAAGCAGACGCACAGCGGGTAGCGTGAATGAGTTGCCTGGGTGGGGAACCCTGGGTATGAAGCTATCACTGTGCGTCTCCTTTTTTTACACCCTCAATTTTTTCCTGTCCTCGCAAAACTCCTCGCCTAAACTTCCCACCTCGTTAAGTGACCGACGAAAGCCTCCCTCTTCAAATGTAACCTCGATTACTGCTAATCGGGGGATGAATGTGGTATAATCAAAGCAGACGCACAGCGGGTAGCGTAAATGAGTTGCCTGGGTGGGGAACCCTGGGTATGAAGCTATCACTGTGCGTCTCCT
>CAZDDA010000004.1:19237-23551 GCA_964504085.1 uncultured Thermotogae bacterium
TTTTTACACGTTCAAATCCGCTTTTGTCCTTATCTCATAAAGAGAGCAGAATCTTACGAACGCCCCCAAATTCTTATGCCACAACGAGGGAAAATACTGAAGGTAGTCTGTCAGAGAATGGATCTTTGTGATTGCAGCCACGTCTTTCACAGCCAGTTCATACCCTCCGCCCCGTTGATTGCTCTGGCAACCCGGCTGTCTTCGAAAGACCCGTGGCTTTGCGCGGCCCGCACTTTGCGGCCTTGCCTTTTTCAGAAACCAGAAATGAATATTAACACATGTCGTTGTGCTTGTCTGTAATATGCATCACATTTGGCGCACTTTTTTGTGTAGTTTTTCACACTAAAAACGCACTTTTCCAGATCCTATCCGCTCGAATTTCCCAAGCAAGATCGGTGAGGTTGACCTTTCTCCCCTCTTATCTGTATGCTTCCTCAGGTGACCCGTAGATGATTGACAAGGTACTTTGGGGAACGCTGGCTCTTCTGGCGACAGGGCTGTTGCTTACCCAACCGTCTCTAAAGGAGATCGAGGGACCTGTTTTTCAAAAGGGGATTACCTATGCCTCATGGCAGCACAACGCCTATGATTCCTTGGAAGCTTCCCGTTCCCTCGGCCTTCTGAAACAGAACAACGCGGAATGGGTCTCCTTGGTTGTCACGTGGTATCAAGAGACACCGGATGCCGTTTTGCACTATCGCGATCCTCGCCTTACCCCGGACGACCGAGGTGTGATTCGCGCCATCGATCGCATTCACAAGCTGGGGATGAAAGTCCTTTTGAAGCCAACCGTAGATATCCAGGATGGGACATGGCGTGGAGAGATTCGCTTTGAGAAGGAGGAAGAGTGGCAGGCTTGGTTTTCCAGCTACCGCTACTTCATTACCTATTATGCTGAACTCGCTGCAAGGTGCAGGGTCGAAGAATTCTGTGTGGGAGTGGAGTTGGCGGGGACAGTTCAGCGCGAGAGAGAATGGCGTTGGATCATCGAGAATGTCAGGGCGCGTTTCGAGGGCCCCCTTACGTACGCGGCAAATTGGGACAACTATTGGGAAGCACCGTTTTGGGACGCCTTGGACTACGTGGGAATCGATGCGTATTTTAGTCTGGTCACCAAAGACAGCCCTACACCGGAAGACCTTCTCGCCGCATGGCTCCCATGGGTGGAGGAACTTGAGACGTTTTATGAAATAGTAAAAAAACCCATCCTCTTTACCGAGATCGGGTGTTGCAGTGTGGCAGGAGCCAGTGCTCGACCTTGGGATTGGACCGGCGACAGAGAAGTCGATCTTCAGGAGCAGGCATACTACTACGAAGCAGCCTTTCTGGCGGTTTGGAATAAACCATGGTTCTACGGTTTCTATTGGTGGACGTGGCACCCCGAGTTAAGCCAGATCGATGAGGAAAACTCCGGCTATACGCCCCGAGGCAAACCCGCTGAGGAAATCCTACGGCGGGGATATGCCGGGCCGAAACCTCGCTGATTGGTAGGCCAACGTGCCTTTCCTTTGCAACAATTCCGGTATCCTGTTGCTGAGTAGTATATGTGGGATCTTATGCCTTGGTTCACGAAACGTGAGTCTCTATCTACCCATGTACTTGGCAAAAGCTTCTCCGCTCAGAGGTTGGGGTTTGGCGGTATGGTCGGCTCCGCTTGTGACCATTGGGATCCAAGAGAGCCCCCACATCTGAGATCGCTTCCTGGAAGATGCGTCCAGGTCTGCTCATTCGTTTGGAGGAAAATCGGGCAGCCACGCCCACATGTTTGCAAAATCCCAAGGTTTCAGTTGGGTCGCGGAAGTTCTATCAGACGTCATCCTTCCTTTGGAGGAAAAGCGGTTATCCTTCTCGCCATCTTGACTCTGCCTTTCTCTCTTTCTCTTCATACATCCGTGCATCGGCAAATTGGAGAAGATGCGTTATGGATTCCCTTTGTTCAGGAGTCCACGTAGCCCACCCTATGTCGATACGTAAGGGAACATCAGGCAGGTTGGCAGCAGCCCATTGATCTACCGCAGTGCGCACCCGTTGTGCTACTGTTTCTGCCTGTTGCCCTGTCTCAGGGAGGACAATGAGGAACTCATCGCCGCCGTAGCGGACGACCCAGTCACTCTCGCGAAGCTGACTTTGAATAACCCGTGAGAGATCGCGCAACACCAGGTCTCCTTTGTGATGGCCGAGTCGATCGTTTATCTGCTTGAACCTCGCAAGGTCAGCCATCATGAGAGTAAATGGGCGTTCATACCGCAAAGATCGTTTCAGTTCAGCCTGAATCGCGTCATCGAAGTAATGGCGATTGTATAGGTTAGTAAGAGGGTCTCGAAGCGCTCTTTTCTTCAACAGTGCTTCACTTTGCACCCTCTCGCTAATATCAAGGAATTTCAGTAGAACCGCCTCTTGGTTCTTGTAGAGCATCGGCTGGCTCTGTATCTCCAGCCAAATGAGGCTCCCATCCTTGCGTATACCCCTTATTTTGGATCTCCCCGAATGAGAGGAAACAGTGATTTCCAAAATGCTTTTCCGATCCTCGTGATGGACTACTTGCCAGCATGGTCTCATCATTAGCAGTTCCTCGCGAGAATAACCCAGGAGCGCAACAACCTGATCATTGACATAACAGAAGCATTGGGCCTGTGCGATGGCGAGGCCGGCTATGGTATTCCTCGTAAGAAAACGAAGGAGTCTTTGCCGATCTGTTACCCCATTTAAGATGTAGGCCTTTTGTAGCGCCACGGCCGCCACGGAGGCTATCTCCGTCAACACGTGAAGGCTTTCCTCTGTCGGGCGGTTGCCATCTCGTGGGTCGTCAACGAAGATATGGCCGAGGCTTCTTTGTCCAATAGCAAGAGGGATAACAAGAACATCGCCAGTACGCCAACCCTGCACGTGGATGAATCGTCTCCGCGACGGAATCCACCGGACAATGGGATGAGTCCCCCCCTCGGCAAGGTAGCATGAACTGCCCACACGACACTCAGGATCGAACCCCTCGCCACCGAAGACCTTTCCTCGGTCTACGAAGCTGCAGAGCTCCTCTTCGTGTTCTGGGTCAATTCCTCTTGCAGCATAAGCGAAGACACGAGCGTGAAAAGTCGAAGGGAAGCTGATGGGGCGTTCATACAGGAAGACAACGACTCGTTGGTACACAGTTAGCTCAAGTACTACGTCAGCGATATTTTCCAGAACTCCTCTGATCGCCCGCATACTTCCGCGGTTCTTGCTCGGAAAGGTCCATTCTCCTTCTCTAGCGGTAATCACAGCAACGGTCCTCATTCGTTGAAGAAGGTCCAACTTCTGCCGTTCCGGCAGGGCCAATACGATGGAGTCTAGGGTTTTTCTTCCTGGTGTAATTTCGATGGGCTTCCTTTGCTTCTGAACCCGGCCATCGCTGCGCATCCTCTTGCTCAATCTTCCTTGGGCCTGGCCAGGTTTGCTGCTCCGAGAGGATAGGCAAAAGGAGCCTCTTCCTGAGAGGACATTGCGTTACGGAAAAGGGGTGAGTAAATGCGGTATAGTTGTAAATGACGCACAGCGGATAGCTAGGACGAGTTGCCTGGGTGGGGAACCCTGGGTGTTCAGTTGTCACTGTGCGTCTCCCTCTTACTGACTTAGGCTTCTCTTACCTCCATCAGGTCTGCTCAGAAGCTCCCACTGTCCCGAACTGGAACCTACCAATCTACGGCAGTGGCCGCGGCCTTTGATGTCTCCGCTGCAAGCCGCTTGGATGGTACTTGCTTTGCACCCCATGTCGCCGTTTTCTCTAATACGAGATACCCTCTTGGACCTGCGCCTCGAGGCCCAACACATACTAGCTCACTCACTCCAGAAAAACGCTTTGACACCTGCAACTACTACAATTCAACAACAGCTTCTCATTAACTTCTCTGTTTTCCTTGGATCATCAACGCCCGCTCTAGAGCGCTTTGTGCTACAAGCTCCTCTTCCAGCAGAATCTCGCCCAGAAGCTTTTCGGTGAATCTGTTCTTCTGCAGTTCAAGCGCCTTTGACAGATCGGTGTGGGAGACAGCTCCAAGATCGACTAGTATTTCTCCCAGACGTTTGTTGCGCTGGAAGTATTGCTCCAGGATGGAAAGGATCACGGCGCTGCGGCTCTTTCGTTGCTGTCTGCCTTCCAAATCCACTTTCTTGATCAAGTAGGCATCTTCATCGCTGTAGTAGATTGTTACTTGCATCTTCTTGCGTCTCTTGTTCCACGCAGTTCTCTCTTCCAAGACCCACCAACGAACGACTTCTCTGGCAGTAGCAGTCTGGTTTCTCTTCTTAACACGTTCTTGCTCATTCCGTACTTACAGA
>CAZDDA010000005.1:0-20690 GCA_964504085.1 uncultured Thermotogae bacterium
CGATCCACTATTTGCCACTCCTCCCTTGATGGGAGGAGCGGGGGGGCACCAATCTTTCGGATCCAAAAAAATACGTTCCAACAAACCTTCGAGGTTGGTCGATACTGGGTTGCTCCAAAAGCAGATTGTGGGCCCGCTGAACCTGTCTCCCTCACCCCAACCCTCTCCCACAAGAGGGAGAGGGAGTAGAGTTGCAGAAGGCATGTTAGCTCGATCCTCTCACAGAGTGCGGAGGCACAGACTGGAAGATGAGCGGTAGTGAAAGCTCACCGCACGCAGAACAGCGAGGAGTTGAGAAATCCTTATGGGGCAGTGTCGGCAAGGGTTTCTGGATCGAACAGCTCGTCGGGAGATTCCTCCGAGGTGATCTCGACGATTTCCAGAAGCGTTTGATTCCCGATCAAAAGCCGATTCTCGATACGCTGCATCTCAATGTAGGTGTCTTCGCCGTTTGTGGCATATCTTTCGAAGAACACCTCGTAGAACGGAAGGCCGCTCAACGCGTACAGGATCATGGCAACAGGACGCAACGTCTCCGCTTCGGCGAGGAGCGTCACCGCCTGGAAGGCAACGGCGAAGTCGATCGCCTCCAGATCAACCTCGATTGCCGGAGTGCCGTCTTCCAGCGTAGTACCACGGCGTTCGGCAATGGTGTAGTTACCAACGAATTCGATTCCGCTCGTCTGGGCGACGGCGGCGTCGCCGAACAATTCCGTGCTTGGGCTGGTTCTGATCGGAAAATCCAAATCAGGACCGATGAAGTACGTTGCCTCCGGCGTGGAGAGGTAGATCTGGCCTGCCAATTCCTCCGGTGCGAGAAATTCGATTCGCGCAAAATCCTCGCCGCCGATCGTTTTGAATAGCAGTCTCGTAGTAGCTTCCCTTGTTTCATCAGGCGTCTTGGCAACGATAGAGATTGTGATACCGCTGATCGTCTCCTCGAACAGCCTCGCCTTGTCAAACGCCGTCAGCAGTTCCTCATCGGAAAGATTGATCTGTGCTGCCCCCACGGTCCAACTGGCGGTCACTGCACAGATGACCGCCAGCAGCATTGAGAATCGTTTCATGAATAAACTCCTTCCCCTAGGTCCTTCGGCACCTAGATGCTATGGAGTGCCTCCACGATCCGCAACCGTGCGTTCTTGGCCGCCGGATAGAGCGTGCTTAAGAATGTTGATGCGATCGCGGTGAAAAATGGCAACAGGAGCGCAACCGCAGTGATCTGCACCCGTAGGGGCTGGGGAACGGCTGCTCCCGGTGGTGTCCAGGTGATGCCCACCGCGTTGAATCCGAGCGCAATGATCGTTCCGATCACCAGCCCGGCGATCCCTCCAATAGCACCGAGGAAGATCCCTTCAAGCAAGAACGAACGGAAAACCCTGCCGCGGGTCGTACCGAATGCACGGATGGTGCCCACCTCGCGGGTCCGCTCGAGAAACGACATCGTCAGCACTTCCAGCACACTGAAGAACACGAGCACAAACACAGCAATGGTGGCGAGTCCCGAGAACGCGCCGTAGAACGTGCGGATCGACTCATAGGCCGTGGTGAGCGCCTGCCACGGGCGCGCCTCAAGGGAGATCCCTGCCGCTTCGAGTCTTTGCTGGATCGACGAAGCGTAGTTCGCTGCCTCATCGAGGTCCTCCAATCCGATGAGGATCCGCTCCACTCCGTCGGTGCGCAGCAGCCGCTGCGCAAAGGGCAGCGGCACCAGTCCGAGTTGTTCTTCCACCGTTTCAGCGCTGTAGGTTAGCAGACCCACAACGGTGACCGTGGCCGCATTGAAGTTGCCGGAGACGGTACCGGTGGCGATGTTGATCCGATCGCCCGGATTGACGTTGAGCTTTCTCGCCAACGCCCGACCGAGGATGATCTGGCGCGAGGCGTCCTCGGCGAGCGGCTCACCGTCGATCACGAGGCACTCGTAGTTGTTCACGCAGTTGCAGGGGATGAAGCCTCGGCCGATGAGCAGGGTGCTGCCGCGCTCATCGCCGATCAGTCCGGCGAAGTTGAGCTGCCAGGTGACGTCGATCACGCCGGGATCGTCCCTCACCATCGCCACTACGCGGTCAAGAGTCACGGGATCGACCAGGACGTCGCCCCCGGAGGCGGTGTTGTCGAACAGGCGCGCATCCGCGATTTGCACCGCACCGGATTCGCACGCCAGGGACTTCTTCGTCGAGGAGAGGGCCTCGTTGATGAACAGAAGGACGAAATAGAGAATGGCCACCCCGAGAACGATCACGGTGAGGCTGAACGCGGTACGTCGCTTGTTGCGAAACACGTTTCGCAGTGCAACTCTGATGTCCATTTGTGGCCTCCTACGTAACGCGAAGCGCGTCCACAACTCGAAGCCTGGCCGACTGCACGGAAGGGAAGATCGCCGAAAGCATCGTCGCCACAACACTGACCACAAACGGCAGCCACGCAGTTTCCACGGTCAGCCGGATTCCCAGTTCAACCGGTTCCACCGTGCCGGGCGGCAGCCACTCGATCCCCACTGCGTTGAACGCCAATCCCAAGATCACACCGAAGGCGATCCCTGTGCTGCTTCCGAGCAGCGCCAGCCAGATGCTCTCTGCGAAGAACAGGCGAAACACCTCGCTGCGTTTGGTGCCGAGTGCCCGGATCGTTCCCACCTCGCGGGTCCGTTCGAGAAACGACATTGTCAACACCTGCAGGATGATGAAGAACACGAGCACGGAAACGGCCAGGGTGACAACGCCAAACAGAGCGTTGAAGAACCCGGTGAGCTGCTCGTAGAACGGAGAAAGCTCGTCCCAAGTCTTCACCGCGAGGCTCAACGATACCCCGTCCAGGGCACTCTGGATCCGCGCGCGCGCCGGCTGTGTGGCGTCAAGATCGTCCAGCATCACTACCAAGCGATCGACACCATCGGTGTTCAGAAGCAGTTGCCCGAATTGCAGCGGAAAATAGATCTGTTGGCTCTCCACCTGACTGGAGGTGAAACGATAGATGCCGGCGATTTCGAGCGGGCTTGCGTTGAACGCACCGTCGACCGTGGTAACGGTGAGTGTGATCACGTCGCCGGGGCGAAGCTGGAGCTGTTCGGCGAACGAGCGGCCAACCAGCACCGCCGCGATGTCGGTCGGCTCCAAGCCGCGGCCTTCCACAACGAGATCGTTGACGTCCAGCGTCCTGTTTCCAGGAACGAGCGCGGTGGCTCGGACCACCCTGGTTGCGTTCCCTGCCGTGACGAGTCCGGAAAAAGAAAGCTGAGGCGAGCGACCAACCACGGTGTCCTCTCGGTCGAGGATCGCCTCCACCGAGGCCAGATTCTGCCGCGAAAGCAAGTACTCGTACCCTTCGGCGGAATCGTCCCACAGACTTTGCGCCGCGATTTGCAGGGTGCCAAACTCCTGTACTGTCGCCTCCTGAATCGAACGCGTGGAGCTGGCAAAAAAGCCGCCCACGAAAAATGAGATGGCTGTGCCCAGCGCGATGATGGCGATGGAAAGCGTTGAGCGTCGCCGATTGCGTAGCAGGCTACGCAGTGGAAGCCGCAGCCACATCACTGCCTCCGTCCTCGAGGTGGCCGTCGCGGATGTTGACGGTTCGCTGGGCGTACTCCGTCACCACCGGATCGTGGGTAACCACAATAAACACCACGCAATGCTCCTGGTTCAGCCGCCGCATCAAAGTCATCACCTGCTTGCCGGTCTCCGTATCAAGATTGGCCGTTGGCTCGTCGGCGAGCACGATCCTGGGTTGGCTGACGAGCGCCCGTGCGATCGCCACGCGCTGCCGTTGGCCACCGGAGAGTTCATCCGGTCGACGGCGTCCGAGATCCGCCAGTCCCACCTCGTCCAGCACGGACAGTACGCGGCCTCGCCGCTCTGCGTGGGTGACCTTTCGCAGAAGTAGAGGGTACTCGACGTTTTCAAATGCCGACAGCACCGGAATCAGATTGAACGTCTGAAAGATCAGACCGATCGTCTCTTTGCGAAGGTTCGCCAGCTGCCCTTCGGATAGGCCGCTCGTCGGCTGCTTCTCAAGGAACACCTCTCCACTCGTCGGTCGGTCAATACAGGCGATGAGATTCAGGAATGTCGTCTTGCCGCTGCCAGAGGGTCCATTGATCACCACGAAATCGCCCTGCTTTGCGTCAAAATTCACCGCATGCAGAGCGTGTACCTGTTGTGTTCCCACGCGGTAGACCTTGGAAAGGTCCTTCGTTTCCACCGATACCGACCCGCGTTGGTAACAGAAAGTTCCTGTCTCTTCCATGAATACTCACCTTCCATGCTGAGTCTCCCCACTCTATTCTGGCATTCATCCAGCAGTCAAGTCGCAGCGGCGGAGTAGGTAGACAATGCCACAGTTCCGGCAAAGATGAGTCCAAACTCGCCACAGAGGAGAGTTCATGTCGAGACACTGTACTGGTCCTTAGTCAAAGCAAGCAGACCGCCAAAAACACTTGACATCCTTTTCATATGCGAGCTATGGTGGAACTGAGATCTGGAGGTAAGTCGATGTCTCGGACAAGATGTTTTCCAGCTCTTTTCCTGCTCCTTATCGGAGTCACTGTTGTCCCTCCCATGAATGGCCAGGAACTCGGGGAAATTGGCGTGCCAGCGGCCTCCGCGAGCTTGGACCTATCGGGGGTCTGGGCGATGATTCAGATTGCCTCAGAGATTATGCAAATACCCATCGTTGGCGAGCGAACACGAACCACAGCAACGTACCTGCGATTGACTATCGATCAGAGTGGGGCCACCCTTGCGATTCTGGAAACCCACTGCGCGACGAACATCGACGACGGCACCATGATGGTAAACACAACCATTCCGGACGCGTTCCTGCGCTCTCTGAGCGTGACGGAGCGTGTAGCCCGCCTCGAGCTTGCCTCGGACGCGAGTCAATCCACGGACGATCGCTCATCCAATCCCCGGATCGTCTTCCCATGGGCAACCCAGGTTCTGGGTGCGCGGCTCAGAGACCCAGAGAATGAAGCCCTTCCCACGGATGTGGCCGATCCGCGCGTGTTCGACCAGGACAGCGATGGTCACGCGGGAATGACCGTACAGGTGGAGATCATGGGATTGATCCGCGGAGAGGTGTACGTCGTCCAGCGCAATCGTAATCGGCTTGTGGGAACAGTCGTGTCTCCGGGGTTCATCAAAGGAACGATCGAATGGGAGACCGAACAGGTGGTACTGGGAGCAAGTAGCTCATTCCTGGAAAGCGCGGGACAGGGAATTCCCGATCCTGACCCTGAGCGCAATTTCTTCCTTGCAAAACGAATCGACCCGATTCTTGACTGCATAGACATCCAACAGATGGACCTTCTCCTGTTGGGAGACTAAGGCAGCCATAACGACATGCACGAAGCAACGCGAGCTGGGTCTCACACCAGGCAGAAATGCACTTCATTCGCAGCGTTGTTCTGTTGTCTCGCTGTCATCGGCTGGCCGAAGAGGCCGACCCTTCCACGTGCCGCGGCCCAGGGCATGCCAGGTCACCGAACGGGCTGCGATGAACAGCATCAATAGCGTCGTGACCGGATGAAGGGCGGCTTGGATCAACGGGATTCGGAAGCGAAGGCTGCTGATCAACCAAAGCAGAAGGCTAAGACCCGTTGCCAACGCAGCAGGGATAACAGTCTCTGCCGGAATCGACAGGGCTCTTGTGGCTCGCAATACCAACAGAAGTGGAGGCTCCCAGGCCACCCAGAACAACCACGCCCACACGAAGCAAAAAAACGGGAGATTGTAGCCAAAGATCGCGAAGAGATTCTTTGAGAGGCCGTCCCTCACTTCTTTAAAGGATCGATACATCCGAACTGATATCCGCGCGTTGGCATCCATCAGGGTCCACGACAGACCGTTTCTCACCACTTGCTGCGCCAGCGACACGTCATCCAAGACCGATCGCCGTACTTCCTTGTGACCTCCGACAACAGCATACGCCGTCTTTCGAAACAGCATAAACTGGCCTGCCGCGGTCGACAGGGTAGGTATTCGCAATCGCCGGGCTAGGCCGATGGGAAAGAAGGTGTGGAGACTCCAGGGAAGCACAGGAATGACCAGGCGCTCTCCCCATGTGTGCACAAGCTGGCGCGGAATGGCGCTCAGGAAATCCAACCTCTCGGCAAGGAGTGCTATCACCGCGTCGCGCAGCATGGAGGGATGATGCACGGTGTCCGCGTCAGTGAAGAGGAGAAGCTCACCTGCGGCCGCATTCGCCAGCTGATGACACGCCCAGCTCTTGCCAATCCATCCGGGGGGAAGAGGTTGACCTGTCAAAAGCCGCAGTCGAGAATCCGAAGCAAGAGATCGAATGATATCGGGTGTCCGATCCTCCGAATCGTCGAGGACGATGATTTCGAAATCTGGGTACTCTTGAGCCAATAGAGACCGTACGCACGGTGCGACGTTTCGTTCTTCATTTCTGGTCGGGATGAGGACGGATACCTTCGGTGTCTTCTCGGGTTGAAGATCAGACCGGTTCCTTCGCTTGCGAAATCGACGGCTTCCGAGGCGGTGAATTGCCACAAGGTTGGAAAGGGAGACCACGAGAATCGCGCTCAAGAACCCCACGATGCCGTACTGGTGCTGGACAAGGAAGCTCAACTGTCCTCCTTTCGCTTTGTATCTGAGAAATTGCGCAATTTCGGAGTTGCGAGAAGCTCCTTTCGATGGGTCCACATCAGCAGAGCAACGTTAAGAACGAAGGTAACGATGAGAGATGTCTCCACATGCATGAGAACAAGCACAATCAGTGTCCCAGTAGCGGCAATCACAACTGTCCATGCATGCACCGCCTGAACCGCCATGATTGCAGCCATGAGTAATCCGAGAGTCGTTGGCACAACCCAGTACGTCAAGGCACTCCAAACGCCAAAGGTTGCCGCAATCCCCTTGCCACCGCGAAACCGAAGCCAAGGCGAGAGAACGTGGCCGAAAACCGGGGAAAGCGCGGCTGGGACAGAGGACCAGCCTTCAAGGCCAAAGACAAACCGTGCAAGGACCACAGAAGAAGCTCCCTTGATCACATCCAGTAGGAGCACCGGCAGGCCCACGCGCCAACCTCCGGCCCGCCACGCGCTAATCGCTCCGGGATTGCCGTCGCCGAACTCGCGCACATCAGCGTGCACTATCCATCGAACCAGCCACACCGAAAACGGGAGTGAACCCATCACAAAACCAATCGCCGCTGAAATCACTATCAGCACGAACGCCTCCTCAGCGTGTTCTCTGTTCTGAAAGACTTCAGCCAATCAGTTTAGTTTTCGGCAACAGAGGTGGCAAAGGGCTGTCTTCTACATGTCTGCGATTCTACGTTGTGCGAAGAACAACCTGAGCGGTTCGCGTTCTTCGCTTGATTCGAGTAGTGTTGCTCTTGCCTGGCAGGGAGCATGTTCCCCAACCGTGCAAGACTCTCGCGCATAAATGCTTTACAGGAGGGATTGGTCATGAGCGACAAGCTGGCCGTGATCTTGGCGAATGGCAACGCGAAGGAGCCGGAGATGGGGCTGACGTACACGCGCAACGTCGCGAAGCACGGTTGGATGAACGATATGAAGCTTTTCTTGTTTGGCCCTTCGGAGGTGACCATCGCCACCGACCCTGAGCTTCAGAAGACGGTGAAGGAGGCCATATCCGAAGGCACAACTCCCCAGGCGTGTAAGCGGTGTTCGGATAAATACAACGTAAGCAAGCTGCTCACGGAGATCGGTTGCAATGTGGAGTACATCGGTGCCCCTATTTCCGAGGCGGTTTGCGAAGGGTACATTCCCATGGTCTGGTAGTGCGGTCGCACACGTGTCCAAATGCAACAGAGGTGGAACGGAGGACCTCCAGGATGAAAGCAGTTTCCCGCAACCATCACACCTACGTGTTCAGTCCGAGAATGAAGCCGGGTCTGTCCATAGAGGCCCCCGAAACGGTCGTCTTTGAAGCGGCCGACGCAATGGGTGGGCAGATACAAACCGAGCAAGACCAGATGTTTTCGGTCGATTTCTCCAAAATCAATCCGGCCACCGGACCCGTATCGATCATGGGAGCGCAACCCGGTGACACGCTCGTGGTACAGGTACAAGGGATCGAACTGCCACAGCAGGGCGTGATCGTGACCGGCCCGGGCATGGGAGTGCTTGGAGATGAAATGAAGACCCACGCGACGAAGATCCTGCCGATCAAGAATGGGTTTGTCCAGTTTGACAACCTCGTGCTGCCTGTGGCACCGATGATCGGTGTCATCGGCGTGGCGACAGAAACGGAGGCTTTTCCAACCGGCACGGCACATCGTCACGGCGGCAACATGGACACCAAGGAGATTGGCGAAGGGGCAACCGTCTATCTTCCGGTATTTCAACGAGGGGCAATGCTGGCGATGGGCGACGTCCATGCCGTGATGGGAGACGGCGAGGTCTGTGTGTCCGCCTGCGAGGTGCCATCGCGGATCACCGTGGAGATAGACGTTATCAAGGGCAAAGCGATGAAGTGGCCCGTGGTGGAGACCAAGGATGGAATGTACATCCTCGTTTCACTCCCCACAATCGAACAGGCCTTTCTTGAGGTCACACGAGAGGCGGCGGCTTTCCTAAGCGAAAGGCAACAGCTATCGCTCGAAGAGGCGACCATGCTGGCGAGTCTGGCTGTAGATATACGTATCTCTCAGCTCGTCGATCCGAACAAGACCGCCAAGGCATTTATCCCTAAGGTACTGTTCGATGCACGTATCTTCTAGGTTGCTATTTGACGGCCGACTCACTGGTACAGGGTAAGAATATCACTGTGAACAAAAAAGGAGGCACTGAATGCTTGCTGTCAAGGGCGGAACGTTCCTCACGCCAGACAAACAGATCAAAGACGGTGTACTTCTCATCGACAATGGGAAGATCGTTGATATCGGGAAGAACATAGATATTCCCGCCAATGCGGAGGTCATCGAGGCCTCGGGCAAAGTGATGATGCCAGGGATGATCGATGCCCACTGTCACACCGGCGTATTCGCCGACGGCGTGGGGTGGCATCACTCGGACGGAAACGAGATGACCGATCCGATCACTCCGCATCTGCGAGCGATCGACGCGATTCATCCCGAGGATCTCGCGTTCAAGGACCTGCGTGAGGCAGGGATCACCACCATCAATACCGGACCCGGCAGTGCAAATCTCATCGGCGGCCAGACCGCGATCGTCAAGACCTACGGAGTGACCCTTGACGAGATGCTGGTAAAAGAGCCGGCCGGGATGAAGATGGCCCTGGGTGAAAACCCCAAGCGCGTCTACGGCGAGCAAAAGAAGACGCCGTCGACCCGCATGGGCAACGCCGGGATGCTTCGCGAATGGTTGACCAAAGCGAAGAATTACCTCGACAAGAAGGATCGCTACGAACAGAAGCTCGACGACTACAGGGCGGGAAAGAAGGACGCAAAGGAGCCGGAGCCGTTTGAAAAAGACCTGCGCCTGGAGGAACTGGCGCGCGTTCTGAAAAAAGAGATGCCCGCTCACATCCACGCCCATCGCGCCGATGACATTCTCACCGCACTTCGCGTCGCCGATGAGTTCGACATCGACGTCGTGCTCATCCATGCCACTGAGGGCTACAAGATCGCGGATCTGTTGGCGAAGCGAGGCGTTGCCTGCGTCGTAGGGCCGATTCTCTTTTCGCGAATGAAGTATGAGCTGCGCGAAATGACGCCGAGGAACGCCGGCCTTCTCTCCAAGGCCGGTGTCAAAGTGGCCATTCAGACCGACGAGATGTCCGCCGTGCGCTACATGACCCTAAACGCCGCCCTCGCGGTAAGTGAGGGAATGGATGCGACGGAGGCGTTGCGCGCGATCACGCTTACCCCGGCGGAGGTTCTCGGGATCGCCGACCGCGTGGGAAGCCTGAAGAAAGGCAAGGATGCCGACATCGTCCTCCTGTCCGCACATCCGTTTGATATCCCCGGAAGTCATGTGGAACGTGTGTTGATCGGCGGACAGACGGTCTACGATGGACACAAGGCCTAGACCGCCAATTGCATAGGACCCCCTCAGTACGTCGACTCGTTTCCCATCCTGCCGAATGGGGGCCGCTTCAACCCCTTGGTCTGCGGAACGCAGCACGTCTCGAATGATCAGGCGTGCCAAGACGAGAACGCCCCTCCCTGGAAGAGGGGCGTTCCACACAGCGTCAAGGTGCAGTCTGGACTGCTTCAGTCCTTCTTTCCCTGTCCTTTGCTGTTCCCTCGGCCGTTTCCGTTGCCGGGTGAATTGTTCTTGTTTTGCTCGTTCTCGTTTTCGGGTTCCTCGTTCTGTCCCTGGTTGGCGTTCTGATTGAGCTCCTGCTCTTGATGCTTGCTCTGCCCCTTCCCCGTAATCGCATTGGCGGCCAAACCCGGGGAAATCCCATCGACCAGGATGGCTGTGCCCAGATCAGCCAACCACGCCTCAAGATCAACTTCCACCTCGAAGCGCAATCCATCCTTAACGACACGCAGGACGATACCGGGTGGTACTCCTTCAAAGATCAACCCTTCGACTTGCGCAAGCAGTGCGTCAAGATCACCCGAGTAGTTGATGGCGGCGTTTGAGATCGCGTTGCGAATCCCTTCAGGAGTAGCCGTTTCCAGCTCGGATTGTGCGGCAATCAATTCGTCAAGCCGCAGCAGGGCCTCCTGTAGATTGAGCCCGCCCTCTGCGCCGACCTCGGAGAACACTGTCAGCAGAGAGTCCACCAGCGGCTGCGAATCCTCCCCCACAACCAGTTGATCAAGCCCAAGACGGTCCAGCAACGCCGTTGCATCGTCTGCGGTGAAACTCACGTCATCAACGAATGTCGCTGCAGCGTCGATCAGGGCGGTCTTCTGATCCTCGGAGAGAACGGTCAAGATCTCAATGCGTTCGATAAATCCGTCCAAGGGATTTGTCGCGGTCGGTACAACTGGCTCAACTGGCTTGTCCTGCCCAAACGCCACAATGCCACATGTCACAAGCAAAAGCAAGAAAAGGATTTGTCGAGTTCTCTTCGGCAGTTCGGCGGTCATAGATTCCTCCTTAGACCCGTGACTTTGCGTCCCCAGCTTTCGCTGGGTTTGCCTTTGTCGGTGAGTTGTTATCGTAGCGATTATACCTCAGTTCAACCGGTGCAGACAACCCAGAGCCCCACCTCAATGGGCGAAACAATGCACTAGGCGACGGTAACCAGCATCACTCCACTGACAACCAGCAAGACACCAACAACGGAGCGTACAGATGGTCGTTCTTTCAGCAGGACGATGCTGAACGCAAAACCAAACAGGGCAACCGATCCGCGAACGGGAGAGATCAGGCTTGCGGGCGCCCGCTGGAGTGCAGCGAGCCACAGAATCCAGCCAAGAAAGAGATTGGTGAATCCGGTCAGGATGGCGATGCCGAGTCCCCGGCGGGAGAAACGACTCTTACTCGTCTTTCCACGAAAGAGAGCGTATACGCCCCAGCCGAAACCTGCACCCACGATGACCATCAGTTGGTAGGTGACCGGGTCCATCCCGTGGGTAAGGCAGTACTTCACAGGCGCAATCTCTGCGATGCCCCACACAACCCCGGCTGCCAGGGCCACCCACGGGCCCCATGTCGTTGCGCGGGGGGTGGCTCCATCACTCCGCTTGACCAGGAAACAGGCAC
The DNA here is from genome assembly GCA_964504085.1 of uncultured Thermotogae bacterium. GTDB lineage: Bacteria > Bipolaricaulota > Bipolaricaulia > UBA7950 > UBA9294 > CAZDDA01. The sequence goes on from CAZDDA010000005.1 coordinate 11,618, forward strand.
CGAGCACAACCAGCACTGCAGCGGCAAAGGCGACAAATCTCGGTGTCTCTCCCAAGAAAACCACAGCAGCGATGACGCCCCAAAACGGTGCCGTGTTGGCAAGCGGGACTACCTCGTAGGCGGGACTGTTCTTGAGGGCTTTCATGTAGAGAAGGGTCCCTACAAACGAGTCCAGTAGCCCGCCCAGAAACGCAATCACAACGAGGGTAGGTTGGGGAAAGTGAAATCCAGAACCAAGCAGCCCAAAGGGGATCATGAAGAGCAAGCTAGACGCTGCACGGATGAAGCCAAACAGGCCAAGAGGCATGTTCGCAATGCCAAGCTTCATCACGACCTGCCCAAAGGCCCACGCAATGGCACTGCTTGCAGCAAACAGAATCGCGACGTCTATGTCCGGCCTCCTGTGAGGATCGTCGGCCTTTCGGGAGTGCGCTCAACCCGATACTGGTTCAAGCCCCCACCACGATCGAACGTGTACTGTTCCTGCCACTGGCGAAAGCCAGGAAAAGTGTATCCAAAGGCTCACGCACATCAAGAACCCGTCCTCGAAATCGCTACTTGCTGACAGTAACGGGAGCCGGTTGACGGGTTTTCACAACCGCGATACAATACAGACGCATTCCTCGGTAGCTCAATTGGTAGAGCGCTCGGCTGTTAACCGAATGGTTGGAGGTTCGAGTCCTCCCCGAGGAGACAACTGCCTGAACCGACTCCGTCGACCTCAACGTGCCACGTGTGAACAGTACTGCGAAACTCGACATCACCCAAATCGATCTGTCCGGTTTTCCCTGTCCGTATAGGCGATTTGGTTTGGCAATATTGCCTCGTCTTGAATACCCGTTACTACAATATTGCAGCCGCACGTGTTCTCAGGATCGATCCACGTGACCCTGAAAGTCCCTTTCTGGAGAATACTTCCTTTGTCACAGTCTCGGTATTTTCCGTTTGAACCCTTTATTGTGCCTGTGCTATGCTTGCGTCTCAGGAGGGACCATGAGACATCTGTTGGTTGCGCTTTTGCTAGTTATGACGCTGTCGTCGTTTGCTCTGAGTCGAGAATACCTGATGAACGACACGGGAGAACCTGTGACCGGGCTGCGTGTCGTCTTCTCCGAATCGGTGACGATTAGGGGTCACGGAGACGTTCTAATGATCGTGGAACCACAAGGCGAATCGACTGAGTTCTTGTTCTCCGGCGGCGAGGTCGCCGCCTGGGGAGGACACTGGCTAAGCTGGCAGCCAGCGTCGTCAACGATCATCAGCTATGAATGGCTCCAGAACACCTCCAACGGCGGACTGCGAAGCACCAGCTACTCCGGCACAGACCGGTTCTACGTGGAGGCCAAGCACGGCTGGTGGTCGGATGTGCTGTTTCTGTCCAATGGGAAGGGGGATCGCTCTACACTGGAGCACTTCCAGCCGGATGCAATCAACTACTCATACCTTCGTCCTCGCCTCGCCGATGTCCGCTACGTGGCTGCTTCGAAGAAGTGCTATCAGGAGAACTACTCTTTCAATAGCCCGGCCAGCGGCCTGTACCGCATCTTCGAACCGGACATGGCGAGGACCATCCACGGTGAAACCATCTCGCAATCGGGGTGGGGAGGTGCGTACTACATGGATCCCCACGCGGACGCCTGGGCCGAGCGCGTTCTCGAGGACGGCATTCTTGCGGCGTTCACCACCCTGGCAGACGGGGTCTCTCAAGACAACATCGGTGTTCCTCCGTTCATCAAAGGGGGTGGCGGTTTCAGCGAGCATGAGAAGGAGGAATTCCGCGAGTACCTGACAAGAGAGCACACTGAGGAGCAATTGGCGGCACTCGGCATCGCGGACGTCCGAACGTTCGATATCGCGCAGTACATCCTCGAAAAGGACTACCTGGACGCAAACCCCGCTGCGCTGGAGGACCCGATCTTCCGAGATTTCGTCATGTATCAGTACGTCTCCAACCTCGAGATCTGGGCGAACATGGTCGAACAGGCGCTGGACAGGGCCGGGCGCGACATGATCCTTCATGGAAACCAATATGGCGTCTCGAAGATGTACAGCAGCAATCCGTACTCCGTTCTTCTGTCGCAGCTGCACCAGGTCGTGGAAATCGAGGTCGCGAACTACCTCGACCTCATGCCGCCAGACGGCCACTACAGCCTGAGCTACAAGATCGGTGCCGCCTCCGGCTTGGCGAAGAAGCCATTGTGGATCCGCGGGATCGTCTACGATTGGGAGACCGATACCCGCTATCTCGAGCCTAACTTCCTCAGACTGATCACTGCCGAGGCGTACGCCAACGGGGCAATCCGCACGTTCGAGCCTGTTCAAGGAGGTCCGGGGGGCAGCTGCTCGCTCCCCGATGAAACGCTGACTGCGCTGCTGGAGTACTACGACTGGATACGAGAGCATAGGGCGTTGTTCGAGGGCAGACACTCGGCGGCCAAGACAGCTATTGTCTACTCAATTCCCACGATGATGTGGCGGCACTTCCCCTCCACCGGCCACCGGAACTGGGACACGTCGGCGAGCCTCTCGGGGTTCGCGCTCGCACTGGAGTGCGAGCACATACCGTACGACGTCGTGGTCTTCGGCCATCCCGACCTGTGGGACGATTCCGGTCTTGATGACCGCCTGGCTGAGTACAACTTGCTCATCCTGCCGGACATCGATTGCCTGACGGGATACCAGATACGAGCCCTCGAGCAGTTCGTTGAAGCCGGGGGGGCAATCCTCTACTCTGGGAACCTCGGTACGAGAAACGAGAACTTCATCTCTCACAGCTCGACCAGCTTGGCGCCATTGCAGCATAGCCCCTCGGTCGAGAGGATTGCGGGAACGCCGGGCCGGGACTTCTATGAGAGAAGGATCAAAGGGCTCGACGGCGCTGACAGTGCACTGAGGCAACTCACCACAGCCCTTGACGCTGTGCCGCAGTATGAACGGCAACTCGTCACGGACGCGCCGGATACGGTAGCCATGAACCTGTACAGGGATCCACAGGACGGGCTCTTGGTTCATCTGCTCAACTACGACTACGATAGGACCGGCGATCGACTCCGCGCATCAGACCCGTTCACAGTCCAGCTGGCGCTCCCTGAAGAGTTTTCACTCGACGGCAGGGCGGTGTTCTTGGTCGCCGACGATGGTAGTTACGAGTTGCTTGAGCACTCCCGGGATGGTGAGTGGATTCAGATTTCCATTCCCGGGGTTCGGTGCCATTCCATCCTGGGGATCGCAGACCTTCAAGCGTTCAGTGAAGCTTCCGCAACACCATTCCGGGGCTGGACCAACTAGATCGGCGGGGAAGTCTGAAAGTAGTTCTCTACGAGGAGCATCGATGCCGCTCCGACTGCCGGGGAAGACAACAGGCGGGCAGGGTCCTCGCTGTCCTTGCCGATGAACTCTCGGCTGGGTTGACAGCGTTTTCCTCAGTTCTCGTTCCTCCGGGGCATGTATCGGCCCGCCTGACTGGATCATCCGTATGCCGAGCCGACGCGGCTTCCTACAAATCGTCGGTCACTGCCTGAATCTGCTTCCATGCTTGCGTGACGTGGCGAGACTCTGTGCGGGTTTGGCCGACGCAGAACCGAAGGGTGAGTCGGTCGTCCAATCGGGTATGCGTCAGGTACAGAGAACCGCTCTCGTTCAGGCAATCCAGTAGTCTTTGGTTGATGGCGTCTCCACCGCGATGGCGGAAGCAGACCAGGTTCAAGGGGGCCGGAGCGACAAGCTCAAACCGCTCATCTGCTTCGACCCACGAGGCAAAGGCCTGCGCAAGCTCTACGTGACGTCGCACATGGTAGCGCAAGCCTTCTACTCCGTAGTGGCGAATGACGAACCACAGCTTCAGGGCTCGAAAGCGCCTTCCCAGTGGAATCTGCCAGTCCCGATAGTCGATGACGGCACCAGACTCAGTGGCCCTGTTGCGCAGATATTCAGGCAGAATACTGAGGGTCTTGATCAAGGCTGCGCGATCGGCTACGTAGAAACAGTCGCAATCGAAATTGGTGAACATCCACTTGTGGGGATTGAAGCAATAACTATCGGCGAGTTCCGTTCCCTCGTGGATAGTACGAAACTCCGGGCACAGAGCGGCCGTGCCGGACATTGCCGCGTCGACATGGAGCCAGAGTCCCTCTTCCTGGCAGATTCGACCGATCTTTGGCAGTGGATCGATCGCGTTCGAGGAGGTCGTTCCCACGGTGGCACAGACAAAGCACGGCACCAACCCCGCTTTCCGATCCTGCTGGATCTGCCGGGATAACTTGTCGGGGCGAAGAGCGAACGTTTCATCTACATCAATGAGCCGGAGATTCTCCCGTCCGAGTCCAGCAATCTTGACCGCTTTCTCGATGGACGAATGAGCTTGAGAGGAGGCATAAGCGACGAGCCGGCCATCGCACCCACGCTCGTTGCTCTCGTAGCCGGTAGCGCGTTCGCGGGCCGCCAACAGAGCGCAGAGGGAAGCACTCGAAGCGCTGTCCTGGATAACGCCTCCGCCGGTCTGGGTAGACTTGAATCTCTCCGGCAAGCCCAGCATATCTACAAGCCAGTCCAACACGTGAGTTTCCAGTTCGGTGCACGCAGGACTTGTCGCCCACAGCATTCCCTGAACGCCAAGTCCTGCCGATAACAGCTCACCGAGGATGGCCGGCCCAGATGTGTTCGCAGGGAAAAAGGCGAAGAAATTGGGCGATTGCCAGTGGGTCAACCCAGGCAGAATAAGCTCGTCCACGTCCTCGAGCACGGTATCGAAGGCCTCGCCACAGGCCGGAGGTTTCGGTGGAAGCGAATCGCGGATCTGCCCCGGCGTTGCCTGTGACAATACAGGAAGCGATTCAACACGCTGGCGGTAATCGGCTATCCAATCCACCACGGCTCGTCCACATCGCCGGAACTCCTCCGGGCTCATGTGGAAGCATTTCTCGTCTGCCATTCTTCTGCCTCCTCCTTCTTTCGGCAACTGGACGATTCGAATTTCTCCTTGCAGGCTTGCAGTATCAGTATAGAGATACAGAGGATCATCTCCAAGGCATGTGAGTAAAGACGCTAAATTCTATTTGATGCACTGCGAGCTCTCTGAATCCCCGACTGCACGTGGAGTAAGCCATGGAGGGCCTCTTTATGAAGTCGCAATAATGTCGCTCTATAATTGCAACAGAATGTGGCGCGCGTGATAGCGCCAGCATCACGACAGGTCAATCCTGGACAGGAGGTATCAGGCAACGATGAAGATCCTAACCGTTGAGGTCTACAAGGCCGATATCCCTTTGGCGGCGCCGTTCCGGATCGCCCTCGGGGAGACAACAGTTGCCAACAATGTGTTGATCAAGATCCACACGGATGAGGAGCTGTACGGCGTGGGGGAGGCCAGTCCGTTCACCCCTATCGTCGGCGAAACGCAGGCCACGGACCTAGCAGCTGCCAAAGATTTTGGGGGACTGTTGATCGGAAAAGACCCATTGGACGTCGAGAATCGTCTGCGGGAGCTTCACAGCTACCTTGCGCATAACGCCACGGTGAGATCCGCGTTCGACATCGCGCTTTATGACCTGCTGGGCAAGGCAGCAGACCTACCCTTGTACAGCGTTCTCGCGGGGGGAAAGCGAACCATCCTTACAGACCGCACCGTGGGTATCGCGTCAGCCAAAGAGATGGCACAACAGGCGCTTGCCTTTAAGGAACGTGGTTTTCCGGCAGTCAAAGTAAAGCTGGGTACAACGCCATACGAGGATATCGAGCGTGTCCGACGCATTCGCGAGGCACTGGGACAGGAGATTCCGTTGCGGATCGATGCCAACCAAGGTTGGGATTGCGTCTCGGCACTGCGGGTTCTCAAGAGCATTGAAGGCCAGAATATCCAGTACTGCGAACAGCCTGTGGCGGCATGGGACGTTGCGTCCTTGCGGAAGGTGAGTGCCAACACAACGATTCCCATCATGGCTGATGAATCCCTGTTTGACGAACACGATGCCTTCAGATTGCTATCAACGGAAGCCTGCGACTACCTGAACATCAAGCTTGCCAAAGCGGGTGGCATTCACACAGCACTCAAGATCAATGCAATCGCTGAAGCGGCCGGTGTTAGTTGCATGATGGGCTGCATGAGTGAAACGCGTCTCGGGCTAACTGCTGCCGCCCACGTGGTCTCAGCGCGTCCCAATATCGAGTTCGCAGACCTCGACAGCGCCGACATGTTGTCAGCCGATCCGGTCATTGGCGGGTTGATCTACGGAGACGGGGGAACAGTGATCCTCCCCGATACGCCAGGACATGGAGCCGACATTGATCCGGCATTTTTGAAGGATCTGGAATCATATGTTGTAGACTAGTCTGGGTGTGCAGACCTATTCAATCGATTTGAGGAGGGCACGGACGTCCAATCCCCCTACCTGGGCCCAGCCTTCCTGTAGCGTTCGCTGAACACTCCGCTTACGCCAAGGAGTATAAGTGCCATTCCTCCAAGGCTCCATCCGGTGATCGGCTCTCTGAGGATTAGCCAGCCGAGAATGACCGCAACCACCGGATTGACGTATGCGTAGGTCACTGCGATGTTCGTCGGTAGAAGCCTCAATACCTGCACATAGGCAGTGAACCCGAGCAGTGAACCAAGGACCAGCAAGAACGCCAATGCTCCCCAGGCTTCCAGAGTTGGGTTAGGGAGAGGTTCGCGGAAAAGGACCGCCAACACAGCAAACCCTATTCCGCCGAATAATTGTTGATATCCTGCGCTCACCAAAAGGCCCACCTTGACCGGTTTTCGTTGCTGCAGCAACGATCCGGACGCCCAACAGATCGGTGCTATGAGCAACGCGATGACAGCGGACCAATCTGCCCGAGTGCCCACTTTGAACACGGGAGCCGTCAGTAGCCCGATACCTGCAAAGCCAATCGCTAACGAGACAACCAGGAGCCCCGTGGGAGCCCGGCGATCAAGAAAGGACGCAATCACTGCTGTCCAAATGGGGATTGCTCCCATCAACAACGCCGCGTATCCTGAGTGAGCGTGCTGTTCGGCCCACATTACCAGGCCGTTCGCACCAGTCCACAACAGTCCCCCAGAAACTACTAAGACAGCAAGCTCCTTTTTTGTCAACCGAATTCGTTGCCCCCTGCATGCGGACCACAACAGAAGCAGGCCTCCGGCGGCAAGAATTCGCATCGCTCCCATGACGAACGGGGTAAATCCTGATCCTTCTCGCACTGCCACCCGGATGGCCAAATACGTACTTCCCCACACAAGATAAACGATGAGCAGATAAACGAGTCCACCCCAAGGGATATCAGACCCATGCTGATGAGGTCCTTCTTCGCACGTCTGTGTCGTCACAAAACCGGTCCTCCTCCTTTTTCGGAATCGATTCAACCTCGATAGTGAGGCAAATCTGAGACCGCGCTGTTGGCGCTAGTCGCTCAGTATCAACGGAGTCTGCCAAATGATCAAACAGCTCGCTGGGGTAACTTACCGATTGATCGCCGTAGTCACCGCCGGAACCGGTTGGGGGCTTTCAGCCGCTGTCTATAAAGGACTAAACCCGCTTCGTACGTCAAGGCACGGCCTATATGCTGCTACGATCACGACGGTTAAGGGGTTCTTCTTGGAAGAGATCCTCTGGTCTTGCACCAGCTCCAACAAGTCTTCGTACACCCAATCATGGTTCGATGACACTCTTCGCTTTCCTCTTCATTGTCCTCCTCTTGCACGAGCGCCGCTCTGCTTGTGCAATCCCTGGAGCATTCTTAGTGTTTGGCAGTGTCTTTCTTGTATCGATTTCGGGATAGGATTTCTCCTCTACGTCCGTTGATTCCTACAACCCCTTTTCCCCTCCATCCGTTCCTCGGGCTCGACGATAAATGCCTATAAAGTCATAGAAAACAGTAGAGAAAAGCCGCTTAAGGCGAATATCACCGCGTAGTTGAAAGGAAAAGATGGGCCGTTTTCGGCAAGCAACCTGGCAATGAGGTAACCAGCACCGACGGAAAGAATTCCTCGCAGTGCGGTACTGAGGCCCAGCAATTGCCCTCGTTGCGGGGCCGGAATTGCTTTGCCGAAGACGTCCCACCACACAACGCTGTCCAGTGCCAGGTTGATGTAGAACAGACCATGCAAAAGGAAGAAAAGGGCCGAACCCCGCGGTGGGTAAGCAGCTAAGGCAAAGCCCAAGGGTAATCGCGTACAAAAGACAACTCGGACGACCACCACAGGCCAGCCATGGTCAACCGAGGCTTTTTCGGATGTTTGTTCGTTACGAGGTTTGCGAAGATCAGCTAGGGCAATCGCCACGCCCCTTCGCTGAGGCTAACGATCAGTCCAACAAAAACCGCACTCCCGGTCAATCGGCTGACGAAATCCGGGAACGTAGTACTAACAAAGACAAGGCCAACACCGAACAGAGTCGCCTTTCCCAGAAACGCTGAATAATTCCGTCGGTAGTGAGGAAAGACCCTTTAAACTTTCACGTGGCCCTTGTGGAGAGCCTGAACTCTGTAACGTCGCAGGAAGATTCGCCCATGGTTCTCTCAGTTTCTGCAATAACCCCCATCACAAGGACATGCGATGGAACACACCAGGAATAAATGGAGTCAAGAATCTACTGAGAATCTCGGAATGGCAAAGACGAGAGAATAAGAACCTCATCGACTACCTGATGGGGTCTTCTGAAAACAGGACAAAAAGGATTGGATTGCGCACCAAGAAGAATATCTCTTGGATACAGCGCCAATCCAATCTCGGCGATCTATAAACCTATTCCCTTTCTAGAGATAGAAAAGAGAACCTCTCTTTTGCCCGCTCCTCTAGCAGCACCCGCCGCATCCGCACCACCAACCGGCGAAGGCGAAGATCCAAAATGCCCAGAAGAAGGACAGAAGCAGCCAAGTCGACAAAGGCATCGTGCACCTCCTTTCCAAATCAACATACCCTCAGCTACCGAAAAAGTTTCACCAACTTGTGCAAAACTCGCGGAGTCCTCTTGGAGCAATGTCCGCCTCTCATCCCATCCGCTTGGATGACAAGACAACGGCCCTTGCACTACTTCACTCGTGCCCGGTATAGTCGGTTACGGAATGACGGTTGATT
>CAZDDA010000006.1:0-19856 GCA_964504085.1 uncultured Thermotogae bacterium
AGAGCCTGGATCTTGAAAGACAATCAGTATGTCCTTCCGCAACGCGTCGGAGGCCCTTCCTCTAACTCCAAACAGATCGCTCCCCTTGAAGAAGACCTTTCCACTTGTGGGTCTATAGATGCGGATGAGCACATACCCCAACGTGGATTTCCCTGAACCGGATTCTCCAACCAGACCGAGGATCTCACGCTCACCGATGGAGAAACTCACCCCGTTGACAGCCTTCACGTCTGCCACTCTTCTCATCAACAGGCCCCCTCTTACAGGGAAGTACTTCTTCACGCAGTCAAGGACAACCATTTCTTGAGTCGTTGAAATCACCCCTCGTAGAGATGACAAGCGATGTTGTGGCCTTCTTCCACATGGAAAGCGGGGGGCCTCGTTTCGCAGATCGGCATCGCGCGATCACATCTCGGCCGAAACCTACACCCACTCGGTGGGTCAGCGTAGTCCGGTATCATTCCCCTGATCCCTGCAGTTACCCCTTCTCCCGTCATTCTCGGAATCGAGTCCAGCAGCCCCTGTGTGTAGGGATGCATCGAGCCAATTTGCTCGGCGAAAAGTTGCTTCGTTTTCACGTTCTCCACGACCTGCCCCGCGTACATGACATACGTTCTGTCTGTCAGTTCTCTTACGACGCCCAGATTGTGGGTAATGATGACGATTGAGACCCCTCTTCGCTCGACCAGTTCCCTCATCAGGCGTAGAATCTGGTCCTGGATGGTCACATCCAGTGCCGTGCTCGGCTCGTCTGCTATGAGTAAGATGGCGCCAGTCGCCAACGCCATGGATATGAGGATCCGCTGTTGCATCCCTCCACTTAGCTGAATTGGATAGCTCCTCATGTTCCTTTGAGGATCCGGCAAACCAACTTCTCGCAAAATGTTGATCGCCCGGCGTCTTGCTTCCCTCTTCGAGAGAGGTTTCTGTATGTTTCCAGAGTATCTAATTACATCGATGAGTTGCGTGCCCACTCTTAGAACCGGATTCAACGAGGCAGAGGGATCCTGAGGGATAAATGACATCTCCCGTCTTCGAACTTCCCTCATTTCTTTCTTGGTAAGGGTCAAGAGATCACGCCCGTTGAACTGTATCTGTCCCTGCGCTATTCTGGCGGGAGGGATAGGCAGAATTCCCATCATTGCTTTCATGGTGATCGACTTACCACAACCGGTTTCGCCGACGATGCCTACTTTCTCTCCCTCTGCGACAGCGATGGCCACCCCGTCCAATACATTGAGGCTCCTACGATAGAGGTCGAAAGACAAATGCAGATCCTGGATTTCTAATAGTAAACTCGCCACTGGCGATCAGACCTCTTCAGCGGAAAGCACGTCACGCAAGCCGTCTCCCAACAAGTTAAATCCAAGTACGACCAGCATAATTGCGAACGCTGGAAATATGGAAGACCACCAATTCCCCGGCATGTACTTGGCACCATCAGCAATCATAGTCCCCAACCCTGGCTGTGGAGGCTGAATACCGAGCCCGACAAAACTCAGCGCAGCACCAAGCAAGATCACCCAGCCCATGTCCAAGCTCATCTTGGTAAAAATCGGAGAGATGCAGTTCGGCAATATCTCGCGAAACAGAATGCGGAACGTGCCCGCCCCTGTAACTTTCGCCGCAAGCACGAAAGACTCATTCCGCAAGGATGACGTTACACCGTATATCAAACGGCAGTACCAGGGCCACCACATCAAGGAAATAGCGACCATTGAGTTGAACAGGTTGGGTTTCAAGACCGAAGCGATGGCCAGCGCAAGAACAAGCGGCGGTATAGAGAGAAACACGTCCGTGACTCGCATGATAACCGTGTCAATCCACATGCCTTTGAAGTACCCCGCGATCAAGCCCAGGATAACCCCCGGCGGCACCACAAGGGCCAAAACGACTACGCCCATCATCAGCGAGAATCGAAACCCAAAGAATATCCTGCTCAGAATGTCTCTTCCACAAACATCTGTCCCAAACAGATATTTCCAGCTTGGCGGCTGGTGTTTGTCGGCAAAGCAGACGTACCTACCTGCATGCTCAGCATGAGGGGCGACGTACGGCGCGAAAATGGCGAGAAATGCTACCAGAAACACCGCAAAGAGACCAACAACCGACAGTCGATTCCGCGAGAACTTGTACCAGCCTCTTCGAAACGTTTCCCAACTTCCCAAGATTGCACTGTAAAGGCGCGTCTTCATGCTATTGCAGTCTTTCTCCGGTCAACCGGATACGCGGATCGAGATATGCCACTACGATGTCTACAAGAATATTGGCCAACGTGAAAACAATCCCCAGCATCATGACCACTCCTGTAATGGCGTTCAAGTCCGAAAGCAGCATCGTCTGAATCCCGTATCGCGAAAGCCCTGGCCAGCCGAAGATCAGCTCAACGAGAAATGCATTCCCAAGCAACGCGGCAAAATCCAGTCCCAAGATTGAGACAGTCGGTATTAGAGATGGCTTGAGCAGGTATTTGAAGTTGATGAGTCGTTCGGGTATTCCTTGTGCACCAACCAGCAGCATATAGTCTTTTTTCAGGTTGTCGCTCATGCTCGCACGTGTGATGCGCGCTTCCTGAGACATCGGTCCCAAAGCAAGAGCAGCTGCCGGCATGAGGAGATGCTTCAGCGCGTCAAGAAACGCGGCGAAGTTCCCGGTAACAAGACTGTCAATCGTGACCATTCCCGTGATGATCGGTGGAGCAGTGGTCGAGTAATCAAGTCTCCCGGTTGTGGGTAGTATTCTCAGAACATATCCAAACAAAAGAAGAAAAAGAATGCCGAAGATGAATGCCGGCGTAACGACTCCAACATAGGAGCCCATCCGCACAACGTTATCAACCCAAGTGTTGCTGTATCGAGCAGAGATCGCTCCAAACGAGACCCCAAAGACGGTCATGATCAAGCCGGCAAAGAGAGCCAGTTCCGCCGTTGCGGGGAAATAGGTCTTAATGTCAATCGCCACGTTCTGCCGCGAATAGAGTGATATGCCCAAGTCTCCGTGAAGCGCGTTAGCCAACCAGTAGTAGTACTGGATGTACAGAGGCTTATCCAGATGCATCCACTCACGCCATCTTTGAACGGTCTCTTCAGGGGCTCTAGGGCCCAACGCTACCCTCGCCGGGTCTCCCGGTAGAACGCGGGCGATCAGAAAGACCAAGATGGAAAGCCCGAACAGAACAAGGATCGAGTGCATCAACCTTCGAACAAGATACGTGGCAAATGACATGTATCCACCTTAGAGAGGGGCAGAGGGTACGAAGCCTCTGCCCCCAAAATCTGGACACACTACCTCTTGTCCCCCACTTGTGCGGGTTGCTGGTTACGGGATTCTATCGGGGTAGACCTCGATATAGCGGCAATCATAGTTGTATCCCATTGTGGGCCTTGGATTGTCAAGAAGCGCGCTCCAATCGACGTAAGCTACCTGATATGCGTGCTTCTCCAGCACATCAAACAGGAACATGCTGGGAGACAACTCTACCAGCACCTCCTGGAGGAGCCCGTATTTGCTAAACCGCTCGTCTTGATCGACAGTCGCCAATGCATCGTCAATCAAGGCGTCGATAACCGGGCTTAGCAAGTGTTCCGCCTGTTCCCACGTTCCAGCACTGCTTGAGTGATACTTGGCAGCAAGCATGGATCCTGCTTCCGGGTAGTGCGGCGCAACGTTGATGTGCATGCCATTCGGAGTCGTCTCTATCGAGCCGACGACCTCCTGCACCTTGCCCCATGTCATCTTGATGATTTCCACGTCGATTCCGAATTCCGCTGCATTGGCCTGTAAGGTCAGGGCAAACTGCTCGCGCGGAGGAACGGTCGTATCGACTCCGAGTGTAACCTTGAGTCCTTTGAGCTGGTTTGCGTACCTGGATTTCTGCAGCTCCTCGCGCGCCTTGTCCATGTCTTGGTAGTACTGGAACAAGCCTTCCTTGAAGCCGGGGAGATTGTGAGCGATTGGGCCAGCCGCCTGGGTCCAGCCCGGATAGATACCGGTAAGGACCTGTTCCCAATCCAGCATCCAGTTGAGTGCTTTTCGGAAGTGGATGTCGTCGGTGGGAGGCTTTTGGTTATTCAACATCATGTATTCAGAGAACCCGTTGTTCCAACCGACAACCTCTACTCCCGGTATCTTCGCCATCTCTTGATAGGCTTCCTCGGGCTCCCAAGGCGTTGTGATTTCGAGTTCCCTTCTCGCCATCATTGTTTTCACCGCTACGGTGTCGGGAGTCCTCATGAACTTGACAAGGGCAGGAGCATTGGGAAGGACTTCTCCCCAGTACCCCGGGACCTTTTCCATGAGAATGTACTCGCCCAGGCCCACTTCTTTCACCTTGTACGCACCGGATCCCGCGTCTTTGCTGAGCAGGTAGCCCTTGCCGTAATCACCCATAGAACCGTAGGGGCCATCCTTCAGATTGGCCATTACGACAGCCTTTTCCAGAATGTAAAGGCGGATCAGAGAAGAGACAAACGGCCCGAATGGAGCCTTTAGAGCGAAGGAGACGGTGTACTTGTCAATTACATCCGTGTGATCGACCTTTCCGAGATATAGATAGGCGTAGCCTTCCCCGATCTCAAGCAGTCTGTCCATACTGAACTTGACATCCTCAGCGGTCATTTCGTTCCCGCTGTGGAATTTAATCCCCTTACGCAATTTGAAGGTATACGTCAGGTTGTCGGTCGAGACTTCCCAGCTCTCAGCTGCATTGGGAATAATGCCCCCAGCCAATGGGTATACCAGCGCATCGTACAAGTTGACTAGGGCAGAAGAGCTAGAGAAGTCATTTCCCACTGCCGGATCAAAAAACGTGGGCCAAGAGAAAGCAACTCTCAGAAGCGATTCCTCAGCCAATCCCACAGTGGCTAACCCAATGACCAAACCACATGCCATAACCACCAGCAAAATCTTGCTCTGCACCTTCATTGTTTCTGCCTCCTTTCGTTCTTGTTCACGCTTTCCCTGTTGTGCAGTCTCAAATCGTTACGATCACCTCCTTCTATCTTACGTCCTCTATCTAGTGGTTTGGCTTTTCACCAGTGTCTCTTCACTCCTTTCCCAGCTTTCGGGCCAGCTCAGCAAGCTCCTTTTGAACAACCTCTCCTTTATCCAATATCTGCTGCCCATCCACCCAAGCAGACGTATTCAGGCAAATGCCGTCGCAATGAGAGGCTGCGGGTATTCCATCTGGTGCAACTAGAATTGCACCGATATTTCCAAGCCCCCATTCTGTGGCTCCCCAAACTCGCTCATCCTCGACAATATCTCCTGTGAGTTTTGCCCCTGGGTTGAATGACCAGCTGGCATGAGCAATGCTGAACATGCGAGGATCATTGAAGCTCTTCAGCCAAGCCTCAAACTCACTCGCCTGATTACCTCCTTCGATCTTTACGACCTTCCCTTTTTCAATTGTTAAGCGGACCGGCTCGTGTAGCAGGCCGCAAGGCGGTACCAGCGATCCGTCAAAAACAAGTGTCCCATTCATAGACTCCAGCTCTGGTGTCCACGAGATCTGGCCCGCCATCATATGCGATCCGGGCACATCAGCGTATCCCTTCGATAGCGTGTAAATGCGATTCGGATCGGAAGAATTGTCAAATTCTAGATCTTCGCCAGCAGGTGTTGTGAAGCGAAAGTGCTTCCCGTTCGTCGTTATGTTGTGCATCTTCTCCAGAAACTCTCCTAGCACGGGGTAATTGACGCGTCCGATGTTACGTACCATTAGGTCGGGATTCATACCGTTGAGACAGAGATGCCGTAGTTTCTTGTTCTCTTTCATAGCAACGTCGTAGGGTGTCGAATAAAGTAGCCACTTGTTGTTGAATTCCACCCATGCGTCGGCTTCCTTCAACACCGCTGTGAGCGCTTCTACCGGAAGCATTGGATCCGCCGCTTTACCGACCCCAAGTGGTGACGCAGTCAAGAACACCACTGGCTTGGCGTCAAGGGCAAACGCCGCCCTCGCCGTAGCATAAACCACGCGCATGTCGCTCTCTGTTTCTGCGGTGATGACAAAGGTCTCGCCTGGGGTAAGCTTGAATAGCTCCCTAGCAAGAATATCAGCTGCCTTGCCTAGTTCGAATTCGTAAAGAAACATCCTACGCACACCTCCTTATCGCTTTGTCCAACCCTCTTGCCTTCGTCCTCCCAAGAACATCAACCAATACACTTCGATCCTTCTACTCATCTGAACTGCGAAGTTCTCTGACTCTCCGCAACTTGGAGTACTTCAGAGTCTGCACCCACAGAACTCTTGCCGCTTCATCATTGGCTGTCTCGTACCCATGAGGAGTGGTTGCTAAGAAGTGGTAGCTATCACCACGTCCTAACTGATGGGCCTGTTTGCCTATCGTGAACGACAGCTTCCCTTCTAGTACGTAGCCGAACTCTTCTCCTTCGTGCACTGCCGGGGGATAGTGGTAGTGGGGCGGAATCTCCCCAATCAGAATCTCGAACTTACGTCCAGGAAACTCTCCGCTTAGGAATTGATACTTGATGCTGCCATCCGAAATCTGGATGTTTGGCCGTTCATCTACTTTGATAATCCCTGAAGCGGCTTCTGAAGCCCCCCTCTCATTGCCTGGCTCAGCATAATTCGCATTAAGCTTGGAAATCGGGATCTCAAACGCTTCGCAGATTGCGTTCAATGACAGTATCGAAAGTGAAGAGATCCCTCGTTCCACTTGTGACAGGAACCCCACTGAGAGATTGCAGCGACCAGCCAACTCCTGAAGCGTCCAGCCTCGGAGTTTGCGCTGCGAACGAATAAACTTGCCAATTTCAGTCATCGCAAACGCTATTTTAGTGAAACAATGAATCAACGTCAATGTGCCCAGACATGCTCGCCCTCCTTCGTTTGAACAGTTAAGAAGCGCTTTATCTTCATAGTCTGAGTATTTGATTTCATTTGAAGGTCATCCCTTTTTTCACTAAAATGACTTCGTGAGGAACGTGTGTGAATGGAACACTGCTCCCACCACATGCATGCAAGTAGTAACCAAAGGAGGAACTCGTATGAGCAAGTTTTTCGGCGTGGTCCCACCAGTGGTTACCGCATTTGATGGTAACAGCAACCTTAATCTCGACGAGACGAAGGCGTTCATCCGGCATCTCATCGACAAAGGTGTTCACGGCATCTTTGTTGCTGGAAGCACGGGGGAATACACGCTGCTCTCGCTGCAGGAACGAAAAGAACTGTTCGCGGCTGGCGTCGAGGCGGTCGATGGGAAGGTGCCTCTTCTGGCTGGCACCGGCCACAACAGCACCCGTATCGCCATTGAGTCGTCCCAATCCGCGGAAAAAGCGGGGGCCGACGCAGTAGTCGTTTCTCTGCCCCACTATCCCCGACCGACCGAAGACGGATTGTACGAGCACTATAAGCAGATCGCGAAAGCGGTATCGATTCCTGTTTTTGTCTACAACTGGCCGGACGCAATGGGGTACAGTATCTCTCCCGAGCTTGTGGCTCGGCTTGGCAACGAAGGCCTCATTGCTGGGATCAAGGATTCGCATCAGAACCTGGATCACCCCGCGGAGATCTTCCGCCTGACCGAAGGGAAGATCACTGTTTTCGCCGGATGGGCAAGCAAACTCTTGCCGGCACTCTCGCTGGGCCTCCATGGCATCATTGCCACGGCCGCAAACGCAATTCCTGAAGAAGTGGTCGCGATCTACGATTTCTACCAAGCGGGGGATCTGGAGAAGGCGCGGGAGACACACTACAAGATTCAGCCGTTCATCAACGCAATGGAGCTACACCCAGACGCCATCAAACAAGCGGTCAGGCTGCTCGGGCACGAAGTCGGACCGTCGCGATTGCCCGTTGAAGAGGCACCGACAGCGGTCACGGCAGCGTTGAAAGAAAGCCTGCAAAAAATGGGAAAGCTAACATAGCCTCCGATAATTCGTACGGCAGCGCCGAGCATTGAGTGCAGACTCTTCGCCCGCCCTGGAGTGATCTGCGCCTTCCTCAACACCTTCCGTACGCCAAGAAGAGTGTACTCCCTCAAAATGGACGGTAGAATCAGCCCAATAAGATCCAGCAGCCCGTGATCTTCCTTTACTGACAAGGAGACAGAATGCCCGTGCAATTGAGCACCGAAGACCGGCAGATGCTGAACGGCCGGCACGGTGAGGCTGCCAGCATCGCCATGTCCATTCTGGAGCGAATGGCGGACGTCTACGGCGCAACGGAGTTGATGGACGTTACCCAAGCGCACATCGACGGTTGTGCACTGATGAGTAATTCCAGCCTGGAATTCGCGGAGAGACTAGCCGCGGGGGGAGGTAGAGTATCCATTCCCACGACCACAAACATGATCCCGCTTGACCTGCAGAATTGGAAGCGCCTTGGAATTCCCGAGGAGTTTGCCGCCAAAGCCACACGCCTTGCCAAGGCCTACACCGACATGGGTTGCGTTCCCACGTGGACCTGTGCGCCCTATCAAGGCTACCTCACACCACGATTCGGCCAACAGATCGCTTGGGGAGAGTCGAACGCAATCGCCTATGCCAATTCGGTGCTTGGGGCAAGGACGAACCGCTACGGTGACTTCTTGGACATCTGTGCAGCCATCACTGGGAGAGTCCCCAAGGCGGGTCTCCATCTAAAAGAGAATCGAAAGGGCCAGCTTCTTCTCCGGCTTGTCGATATCCCGCTAAAGCTGCAAGAGGATGAGACTTTCTATGTTGTGCTGGGATATCTCGCGGGAAACCTGGTTCAGGACAAGATTCCTGTGATTGAAGGCCTCCCTACTAGCGCAACAGACGATCAACTCAAAGCGCTCGGTGCGGCCGCGGCATCCTCGGGAGCGGTGGCGCTCTTCCACGCCATCGGCGTGACCCCCGAGGCCAACACGTTGGACGAAGCGTTCCAAGGAGGCACCCCAGAACACGTCATGGAGATCCGGCCCTCGGACCTGAAAGAGGCCTGGAAAGATCTTTCCACTACAGCGGAAGGAGAGAAGTTGGACGTGGTGATCCTCGGCTGTCCGCATTTCTCCTTTGCTGAGTTCCAGCAACTGGCACAGGCAATTGAAGATGGAAGTGTTCATTCGAGATACCCTGCATGCAAGGTGCTTGTTCTAACGAGTCAAACGTCGTACGGGTTGCTACAACGAAGTGACCTGATGGATAGGTTGATTGAGTTTGGCGTTGAGATCGTCCTCGATACGTGCATGTTCCACTCGCCGATCATCGCTCCGCAAATGAAAGTCCTCATGACCAATTCCGGGAAATGCGCGTACTACGCGCCTGGACATTTGGGCGTTCAGGTTGCTTTTGGCAACCTGCGCGATTGCATTCGTTCAGCGAAAAAGGGCGCCGTGTGTCGGGAGGAATCACTGTGGAAAGAGTGTTGAACGGCAGACCAGTGGTTGCCGGTTCGGCAGAAGGAGTGGCCGTGGTCTCCACCCAGCCGATCAGCCTATGGGGCGGCTTAGATCCCCAAACCGGTGAGATCATCGACCGAAGACACGAGCGCAGTGGAGAGGTTATCACGGGCAAGGTGTTTGTCTTCCCTGGAGGAAAGGGATCGAGCACCGCAAGTGCAGTACTGCTGGAGAGCATCAAGTTGGGAACAGCCCCCGCGGCAATCATCACTGCCAATGTCGACTCGATCCTCGCGTTGGGTGCCATCGTTGCCGAGAAACTCTACCACAAGACCGTGCCGGTTGTTGTCCTCTCGCGGGAAGACCATGCGACAATACGTGATGAGGATTACCTGATCATTAAGTCCGACGGGACGATAAGGATTACAGCTGTACGCGCGAATGAAAACTCGTAAGGGCAAGACTCCGAAAACCGGTAGATCGAAGAGAAGGGGATGCTTTTCATCGCCAAACCGAAGAGAATCTCAATGATGGCGAAGGGTACACAGAAGCCTATTGAGAGGAGGCCCATGTTGCCGAAACGCAAAGGGATGTTCGGAGGCCCAGAGGCTGCTCATCGCCGACAGATCTACAAAGGCGCCGGGTACGCAGACGACGATTTTGGCAAGCCCCATATCGGGATCGCCAACGCGTGGTCCGAGGCGTCGCCGGCTCATGCTCATCTTCGAGCCCTGGCCGAGGCAGTCAAGGCGGGGATCTGGCAGGCCGGTGGAGTTCCGATTGAGTTCGGCGTATTTGCGACCTGCGGGAACATCCCGATCGGAACGGAGAACATGAAGTACGAGCTGGCCATTCGGGATGTCTTGGCCGCTTCGATTGAGATCATGTCCAAGGTGCATCTGTTCGACGGGCTGGTGTTGCTTGCATCCTGTGACAACATCATCCCCGGCCAGTTAATGGGAGCTGCACGCGTGAACCTACCATCCATCATGGTGACCGGAGGGCCGATGCTTGCTGGAAAATGGAGCAAGGGAACCGTGACCTCTCCCGATGTCAACGAAGCAGTCTTCGGCGCGGTTCCACTGGGCAACATCTCCGAACAAGAACTGCGTGAGATGGAGAACCGTTCTTGCCCCGGTGTGGGGGCCTGTCCAGTGATGGGCACGGCCAACACGATGCAAATCCTGACCGAGGCAATGGGAACGGCCCTCTCTGGATCGGCCACTATCCCCGCAATTGCGGCCGACAAACGGAGGGCCGCCCAAGCGGCAGGCCAACAGATTGTCAGGCTGGTAGAGAAGGGCATCCGGCCTTCCGATATCCTCACGGAGAAGGCACTGATAAACACGATCGTGACCAACGCGGCCATCGGAGGCTCAACGAATGCGCCGCTTCACATCATGAGCTTGGCAAGGGAACTGGGTATCGATATCGAGCTTGACCGATTCGACGCCATCTCTCGCAGAACGCCGCTTCTGGCGTCGGTCATCCCGAACGGTCCTTACACCGTCATCGATTTTCACGAAGCCGGCGGGGTGCCTGCCCTGCTGAAAGAACTCGAACCCCTCCTCGATCTGCACGCCATGACCGCCGACGCAGTACCACTCGGCGAGCTGCTCGATAAGACGGTCGGCAGTCGCGGCGGCGCGATCGCCACTCTAGAGAACCCCGTACAGTCAGAAGGAGGCCTGGCTGTA
Source organism: uncultured Thermotogae bacterium (assembly GCA_964504085.1). Taxonomy (GTDB): domain Bacteria; phylum Bipolaricaulota; class Bipolaricaulia; order UBA7950; family UBA9294; genus CAZDDA01. Next base: position 11,024 of record CAZDDA010000006.1, read on the forward strand.
CTCAAGGGAAACCTCGCCCCTCGGGGCGCGATCGTGCGTACCTCAGCACTTAAGCCAGAGATGCACGTGCACAAAGGCCCGGCCAAGGTATTCAATACCGATCAGGAAGCCTGGAAAGCCATTATCGAAGGCAACATTCAAGCCGGCGATGTTGTCGTGGTGCGGTATGAGGGCCCCAAGGGAGCACCCGGCATGAAGGAGGTTATGATGTCCACCGATGCCCTGTACGAAATGGGGCTGGAAGGATCCGTCGGCTTGATCACGGACGGCCGCTTCTCGGGATTCAACCGCGGCCCGATCGTCGGTCACGTTTGCCCCGAGGCCGTGGAAGGCGGGGTGATCGGCCTCATCAAAAACGGCGACACAATCGAAATCGACATTCCAAACCGAACCCTGTCGATCAATCTATCTGAGGCGGAATTGGAGCGCCGTCGAGCCGACTGGCATGCACCGAAGCCGAAGGCCACGACAGGATTCCTCGCCCTCTACGCCCAGATGACTCTGCCCGCTGACCAGGGCGCGGCGATGCAACGATGGAATGCGGCAATGTAATAACCCGACAAAGAAGAAGGAGACGTGCAATGAATATCCTCCGATCGATCCAGGTGATCGACATGCACACCATCGGAGAGCCGACTCGCGTTGTCCTAAGCGGTCTTCCTCCCATTCCCGGAGAAACGATGGAGGAGCGTCGATGTTGGCTAGCGGAGAATGCCGACGACCTGCGACAATTCCTCCTCCAGGAGCCGCGCGGGCACAGCGACATGTTCGGAGCGATCGTTATCCCTCCAATCCTTGCCGGGGCCGATTACGGCATCATCTTCTGCGACTGTGAAGGATATCTCGGGATGTGCGGTCACGGAACCATCGGCGCGGTAACTGCACTTGCCTCTCTCGGATGGACCAAGGAGGATAACGTCGTCCTGGATACGCCCTCGGGTCTTGTCCGGACCTACATCCATTGGGCGGATGGCGATGCACGGGCGGTGAGTTTTCACAATGTCCCCTCGTTCTATCTTCAGACTGTCTCCATGGACGAGGTTCCTATTCACGTCGTCTACGGAGGGAACACGTTCGCGTTGGTTGACGTTCAATCCGTTGGTTCGCGGGTAGAGCGTGAGTCACTGTCCAAACTGGTCCCATTAGGTATGAAGATTCGTCGATTCATCAACGAGCGCTATGCGTTCCACCACCCCGCCACCGGCAACCCTCTTAAGGTGCAATTGGTGGAGTTCTACGAGACGACAAACCCAGCCAGAAATGTGGTCGTCTTCGGCCAAGGCCAAGTCGATCGATCTCCCTGTGGAACCGGCACTTCGGCCAAGATGGCTTTTCTCTACGCCAAGGGCGAGTTGAGGATTGGCGAAGAGTATTGCTACCAGAGTATCCTCGGCACGGAGTTCATCGGTAAGATCGCGGCTGAGACGCTCGTGGGGGAATACCCAGGAATCATCCCTGAGGTGACCGGCTCCGCATACATGATTGGGCTCAACACCCTCATGGTGACAGAAGGGGATCCATTTCCTCACGGTTTTGCACTCAACCCGATGTGCCAAGAGGAAGCTTGACGAGGACAACGCACTTCTTGCACAATGACCTATGGATCCTACCAAAGGGAGCGCAAAGGAGACCGCCTCTCCAGACCTTCTGAGAACGGGGTCGCCGAGTTGCCTATCGCCGGCGCGATCAAATCAACCAATGATGAGGCCCGATATCAATGAGTGCCAAGACCAATAAGACCGTGACCCTTCAAGATTGGATTCGTCGAGAAGGGATTGTCATCAGCCAAGAGTTCTTGAAGGTGGACGGCTTTCTTAACCATCGGATAGATCCTGCGTTTATCGAAACAGCAGCAAAGCAGTTAGCGGCAAGCTTCCCCACTCAGGGCATCACGTGCGTATTGACCGCCGAGGCGGCCGGTAACGCCATCGCCTACGAGGTAGCTCGCCGACTGGGAGCATGCGCGTTGTACGCAAAGAAGGGGCGTGCATCCACAATGAACAACCCCCTGTTACGAACGGTTTGCTCTCCCACCAAGGGAATCAAGGCAGAACTTGCGGTGTCAGAAGACTACTTGGGTCCGCAAGAGCGGGTCCTCATCGTTGATGACTTCCTCTACCACGGGCACACAAGTGCTGCCCTTGCGGAGATGGTTCGACAGAGCGGCGCGGAGCTTATCGGCTTCGGCTTCATTATCGCGAAGGAATCTGGAGAGGGCCAACAGGTACTCGCTCAATACGACGTGCCCATCGTTACCCTCGTTTCGGTGGTCCGGTTGGATCCAGAGAAGGGTGAAATTGTGTTCGGAGAGGAGAACCAACAACCGGTATGACCGTTGCCATCCTTGATTTCGGTTCCCAATATACGCAACTGATTGCCCGTCGAATTCGCGAGCTCAATGCCTATGCGGTGATCCTGCCCGGCACAGCCTCGATAGCGCAGATCCAGCAACACCAACCGAAGGCTCTCATTCTCTCGGGAGGGCCGGCCTCAGTCTTTGACCCCAAGTCGTTGCAGCCTGATCCGCGAGTTTTCGAACTGGGCCTCCCAATCCTGGGGATCTGCTACGGAATGCAGCTTCTTGTGCACCATTTCGGAGGCGAGGTGAAACAGACCGTTCACCGCGAGTACGGCCGGGCTCACCTTACACAATATACGGGACGGCTCTTCACCGGCCTTTCGGGCAAGATACAAGTCTGGATGAGCCACGCCGACAGTGCAGAAAAGCTACCAACCGGCTGGCGGGCCGTTGCCGCCTCCGAACACAACCCCGTTTCCGCAGTCGAATCCGTGGACGGGCAAACGTTCGGCGTACAGTTCCACCCCGAGGTTGTCCATACCCCACAAGGGATGACCATCCTAGACAACTTCTTGGACATTGCGCGTGTTCCCCGCGATTGGACACCCGAGCATACAGTGGATCTCCTGCTTCAAGAGGTGCGAAAACAGGTCGGCCATGCCCGAGTGTTGCTCGCGGCCTCCGGCGGCGTCGATTCCTCCACCCTTGCCCTACTCCTCGCCGGGGCCGGCGTGGATCACACCGCAATCTTCGTCGATCACGGCCTGCTACGCCTCGGAGAACGTGAAGAGGTCGAAAAGACACTCAGCTCTGCTGGAGTCAACTTAGTGACCGTTGACGCAACCGATCGTTTCCTCCGTGGCCTCAAGGGGATTGCCGATCCCGAGTCGAAGCGCAAGATCATCGGTCGCGAATTCATCGCGGTGTTCGAGGACAAAGCAAGAGAAATGGGCCCGTTCGAGTACCTTGCCCAAGGTACTCTCTACCCCGACGTGATCGAATCTGCCGGAAGCCAAGCCGCAGCGGTCATCAAGAGCCATCACAACGTGGGGGGATTGCCGGCTACGCTCGGTTTCCAACTGCTCGAACCTTTCCGGCATCTGTTCAAGGACGAGGTACGCGAGATCGCCCGCCTCCTCGAGCTACCAGATGAAATCCGCCTGCGGCATCCGTTCCCCGGACCCGGTCTCGCTATACGCATTTTGGGCGAGGTGACCGCCGAGCGATTGCACACCTTGCGCCAAGCAGACGCCCTCTTCATCAATGCCCTCAAGGAATGGGGGCTCTACGCCAAGGTCTGGCAAGCACTCGCGGTCCTAACCGCTGCCCAAGCCGTGGGCGTCGCTGGAGACGAACGCCAATACGGGTATGTGCTTGCCCTCCGTGCGGTGACCAGCATCGACGGAATGACCGCGGATTGGGCCCACCTTCCCGCAGAGTTTCTGGATGAAGTCGCCAGGAGGATTGCTCAACAGGTGCCCCAGATCGGCCGCGTCGTCTACGACATAACGAGCAAACCCCCGGGGACAATCGAGTGGGAATAACAAAGCCAGAAAGGCCCAAGGCCCCGTAAAATATACGCTTTGCCCTCTTGACTTCCTACCAAACCGTCTCGTATCCTGGTTGCGAACGCAATAAAAGAGTATTTGACACTAGGAGGTGGCTTATGAGCCGTGGGATCGTGATGATCACTCTGATTGGGTTGTTCGTCGTGATGGTCAGTACAACAATGGTGTGGAGCCAGGGTACGGTTACCGTGGTGTTCAGCGAGATGGACCCCCACCTTGGGCAACAGTTCGAGCTGCGAATAGTGAACAAAGCAACGGGAGAGGAGTTGGAGCGCATCACTGTGGCCGAAATCCCTGTACCCAGTTTCGAACTCAGCTTCACCATCCTGGAGCAAAGAGCCAGCTACCGAATCGACTTCTACGCCGATCACAACGGAAACGGCCGCTACGACGCGCCGCCAGCCGACAACGCGTGGCAATTGGCAATCGATGACGCATCAGGCAACGTCACACTCGACTTCCATCACAACACGGACTTCACCGATATCGCTTGGCCGCCGTTCATCGATGGGGTCATTACCACAGGAGAATACCGCCACACACTTACCGATTCGGCAACCGGAATTGAGCTATCCTGGCAAAACGACAGTACGTACCTGTATGTGGGGCTCACAAGCCCGGGAACAGGATGGGTCGCCATCGGCTTTGACCCCGAACAGCGAATGAGGGGAGCCAATATCATCATCGGTGCCGTTGAAAATGGCGAAGTCGTCGCCCGAGACCATTCTGGAACTTCGCCTACGGGCCACCGCGAGGATTCCAGCGGCGAGATCGTCCAAGTCGCGGGGACCGAAAGGTCCGGTAAGACCACGATCGAATTCTCGATTCCACTTCAGAGCGACGACCCATCGGACAAGGCACTTCAGCCGGGGCAAACGGTCCCAGTCATCCTTGCCTACCACGCAAGCTCCGATAGCTTTTCTACCCGCCACAGCAAGCGGACTACGACGGAGATCACGTTGGACTAGGAAAGGGCTGTCCTCAATGCGTGTCTTGCAGAACATCGCCCATACCACAATCCTCGGGTATCCGTTGATCTTCTACTTGGGAATCCTGACCTACGTCATGCTTCTCGTCACGCTGATCATCCCGGTCCTAAACGCGAGAGTGAAACGGATCCCGAGAATCTCGGTGTTGGTGCACCAACGATTCGGTTACATCACCCTTGCCCTGGGAACCCTACACGGGCTTCTCACCCTCTCATCCTATCTCTGATCAGGGCAAGACAGCAGCCATCTGCCACCAGGCTGCCGTCAATCTGTGTTGGGTGCCTGCGGCGAACTCAAGTGAAGAGGTTAATACTCCGGACGGAGTCCAAATTCGGCCGACTCCACCCACTCGACCGGCCGGTCGAAGTACTCGACCAGCGAGCTGACCAACAGATAGTGTTCGGCCTCCTGATCGGCGAGGTGACTGAACAGCTCACTCAGCTTCTGGTCATCTCCCTCCCCTGCATGCTCCCGATAGAACCGTTCCGTTGTCTGCTCCACCTCCATTGCCCGCTGCAGGATCCCACGCATCGACGCGTCTGAGAGAATCGCTGCCTGACCCTCCTGCACCGCACCTTCCACCAGCCCGCGTACCTCTTTGAGCAACGCCGGGGCCTCCAGGTTCCCGTAAGCACCGGTTTTCATCTCATTCAATGCTGCCGCATGCTTCTGCTCTTCATCGGCAAGAAGCTCGAGGATCTTCTTCGCACTTGGGTCGCTGACCCGATCCTGCATTTGGCAGTAGAACTGCATGGCACGCTGTTCCAATGAAATGGCATCGTCGAGTACTGACATGGATGTCTCCTTCCTATGGCAAACACCGACGGCTGCTGCCCGAAGGCCAATGTTCCGCCAGCAGGGAACATCTTCTTCTCGCTACAGCCTTCTCTCGGCGATCATGATGTCAATTCGGTCTGACAGATCCTCCGCCCGGTCGGAAAACTCAACCAGCTCTTCCACCAGGTCCCGCAGTTGCAGCTTCTCGGCCAACTCTATGTCCATCTTGAAGATTTCCTTGATCACGGATCGCTCCAGTCGATCGACCTCTCCCTCCTTCGCCTCGATCGCTTTGGTGTGTTCGACCGTTTGGTCCATATCGTGAAAGAGCTGACGGAGGGCCTGTTTGACCTCCTCGAAGATCTCGCGTGATTTGACACCGATCTCTCGAAGCCCCGGCTTGATCGCCTCGGGGATTTTCACCCGCTGCACGAGCAAATAATCGAGCACGGCCTCCCCTGAGTTGGCAAGTTTGTCCACCCCTTCAATGATCTCCAGGATGTCACGCCGAGAATGCGCAAGGAGGGCACCCCGCAAGAGCTTAATCTCTACCTCTCGTCTCACGTCATCAGCGCGTCCCTCGGCTTTGTGTGTTTCCAGGGCCAACCGGCCTGCTTTCTCCACATCACCATTATCGAGGAAGGCGAAGAAGCCTTCCTGGAAATAGCCGATCGCCTCGTCCACACACTCCACATGCCTAAGAACTAGCTTCTCGATCGCTCTTTGCTTCTTCCACAACCCCATGCCTTCCCCTTTCTGCCGAACCTATCCCTACGTTAGCACTCCCTTCTTCTACGGTCAACCACACCAAATCTCGAATCACGGCAAACAGAAGAGCCAGAGGAGAACGCATATTTTCCTGATTGGGATGTCACTGTCCTTCTTGCAGTGGAACTTGAAGATGAAAGCACTCGCCAGAGGCGATGGCGTGAAGCGCCTCATCCACCGCGACGAGAAGGCGTCCTGCGGGGTCAATTCCCACTGCTCTTCCGATAATCGGGCGGTTTGCAACTGCCCCGCCAAACTCTGCTCGAACGACTTGACCAAGCGTCGTACACAGAGCGCGATACTGAGTGAGAACCAATTCTGAAGGCGTTGACCCAAAGCGGTGCAGGATCAACTCCAAAAGGTCATCTCGACTGACTTCTATTGATATCTCTTGGTGGACAGATGTTGCCGTATTCAGCGGACTCGTAGTAAGATTGATCCCAATCCCCACGATCGCCCGCTCATCGACGTTCTCGACTAGGATCCCCGCAATCTTCTTCTCGCCCACCAAAACATCGTTTGGCCACTTGAGCATCGCTTCGATTTCAAAGTTTCTCAGCGCTTCGGCAACCGCAATCCCAACACGAAAAGGAAGAAGCGATGTCGGATTGAAGATCAGCGAAGCGTACAGGCCGCCTTTAGGGGAAACCCAGGTACTCCCGAATCGTCCCCGCCCACGCTCCTGCTCGTCGGCGATGATAACAGTACGTACGGGCTCAGAGGCGACAAGCCGTTTGGCGATGTCCTGAGTCGATGAAACGCGTCCGTAATAACGGATTTGATAGCCTACCGCATTCCTTATGAAAACCCGCTCCCATCTACTACAGGAAATGTCGCTTCGCCGTGTGGCATCGCAAGGATACGGAACTCGGCTCCAAACCGCTCGCCGGCGATCGTGATGATCTCGTCCAGATCGCCAGCCGGCTTCAGGAAGAACCGATGCACAAGATTCTCCTCGATCTCGGAAAAGAGATATACCTCGCTCCGTTGCAGGTCTTTCGCCAAATAGACCGCCTTGTGGCCCCCCAGCTTGAATCCCTCACGCTGAAGCGTACCGAACACCTCGTCCGGTCCGTCGCAACAGCGGAGCATCCAATCACTGAACACCGAATGGCCTACCCCATCGGGGCAGGCCGCGATCCAGAGGATCATTCCTCCATCCTTCACTGCTCTTGCCGCATTGTACAATCCCTTATAGGCCTGGTAGAGATTGATGTCGTAGGGATGTCCGCCCGCCGAGACAACCACGATGTCACCCCGCTCAGAAAGCGGGACCTGAAAGAGAGAATCCCAGAATGTCCTGCCCACCGCGTGGGCCTCCTCCACATCGCCAACGACCACCTTAGAAACCTGCCCCTGCGAATCGAGCACGACATCAACAATATAGTCGACCCCAACGAGTCGTGCTGCCTCACTCATCTCCTCGCTGATCGGGTTTCCTTCGTAGACACATCCCTCACAACGAGGATCGGTGAGTTGGGCATGATTACCCTCTATGGTTGCTCGACCGGCTACACCCGGAAGAACGTTCTTCCGCCCGCCGCTGTACCCGGCATAGTAGTGCATGCCAATGTGACCGAGGGTTACCACGCGGTCGGCTTCCATAACGCGGCGGTTAATGAGAATCGGGGTTCCGCAACGGCTTCTCCCTACCTCCACCACATTCCGATCACAGTCATGGATCACAACTTCGAATTCATGGCGAAGCTCGCCAAGCAGCTGCTCGAGTTCCCCTTCGGTGGGAGCACGATGCGTTCCCGTGGAAACAAGAATTGTAGCGTCCTCCGGATGGACGTGCCCACGGATCCGCTCCCAGAGTAGCGGAAAGACCTGTTGCGTGGGGGTGGGTCGCGTCTGGTCGGTCACAATAAACACGACCTTCTCCCCCGGTCGAATAACCTCGGCGGGATCCTCAACCCCAATCGGCTCTTGCCATGCCCGGTCGAACGCCTCTTCCAAGCCGACGCTCGGCGGAGGATTTCCTTCCAAAACGCCGATTAGATTGCGATCGGGAAGGCCAACCTTTACCATCTCTCTTCCGTAAGGAAACTCAACAAGCGCCATTTCACACCTCTCTTCAAGCAGCATAATTCTAACAAGTAGCGAGGAATCGCTCAAACCTTGCGGCTGGTGGACATCGCAAGTAGCATCTATGCACTCACAAAGGAGGACTGATGGGAAGAACCTTTCTCACATCGGAATCCGTAACCGAAGGACACCCGGACAAGGTCGCGGATCGGATCTCCGATGCTGTGTTGGACACTATTCTGGTCAACGACCAATCAGCGCACGTTGCCTGCGAGACGTTTCTCACCACCGGCCTTGTCCTCGTGGGAGGAGAAATCTCCACTGCAATCTACGCCGATGTCGATCAGATTGCCCGTCGTGTCATTGCCGAGGTTGGCTACGACAAGGCAGGGTACGGATTCAGC